>DNWZ01000134.1 GCA_003506095.1 Planctomycetaceae bacterium
AAGCCCGTCGCGTGAGGTCGGTACGCACCTCATCTGCCTGATCACTGCCAGCGACAACTTGTTTCACACTGTCGTAAACCACCTCCGCCGGCATGCGTCTCGCAACGGCTCGGCTAAAGTTCTTGGTGTCGCTGTCAGCGCTGTCTATCGGCTTGCCGCTTCGTTGATACGCCTGGCTGGAAGTGATCTCCCGGTGCAACCATTTCATGTCGTATCCGTTTTCAACAAAACTTGACGACAGCCAGTCGAGCAACTGAGGATGCGAAGGTGGGTTGGCAGGGTTGAGATCATCGGGCGGGTCGACGATTCCTTTGTGAAAATACGATGCCCACACGCGATTGACGAATGCCTTTGCAAACCATGGATTATCGGGCTGGCTCATCCATGCCATGATCGGCTGCCGCGGATCTGCTTGACCTTCTAGAGTGACATGGCCACTTCGTAAGAGGTTGACTTGCTCGACTCTGTCGCGCTGCTGGATATAGAGTTCTCGCCATGGATAGACCGTGCCACTGGCAAGCCTTCGCAATGCATCGTTGCCAATCGAGGATCCGGCATCACCGCGGACGTTCACGCCGGCACGCTGCGCCAACTGGCGATAGCTCTCTAGATCGCTCGAACGGACACCGAATTTCACCGTTGCAAAAAACCGACTGAAGTCCCGGTAATCCTCCTGAGTCCACTGGGCGAACGGATGCTTGTGGCACTGGGCACACTGCAGCCGAACACCCAAAAAGTTGTGAGCGAACGCTTCGGCGGCTCGCTCGGGTTCCTGCATACTTCGGCGGGTCCAGTAATGGGGCATCGTCTGCCGATCGGCAAAGTCTGATTTCGAATCATTCTGGAAATAAGCAGACGTTTCCTTGGCGTAGTCTTCATAAGATTGCTCGGGCCGCCGGCCTTGTGCCAACACAATCTTGCTTACCAATTCGTCATAAGGAACATTCTCTTGCATCCGAGCGAAGATCCACATGTACCACTGAACGGAAAGCTCCTGCCCCAGTTCCGCTTGTTGTTGCGGGTTACAGCCGGTGTAGTCGCAAAGCTTGTTCGTCCACCAAGCTGCATAGGCAGGACGACTCAACAGTTCATCGATTTTGCGAGACCGCTTGTCCTGGCGCGAGTCGCTTAGAAACTCGCGAACTTCTTGAGGCGGAGGAAGCGTTCCGGTCAGATCGATGCTGACGCGACGCAGGAACTCCGTGTCACTGCATTGTGCTGAAGGTGTAATCTGCAGCTTGTTCAGCTTGGTCGCGATCATTCGATCGATGGGTGACATCTTCGAATCGATCGCGATCGGTTGATGTTTTGGGGACGACAGCGGACGAATCACCGGTACCGAAGCGATTCCGTTGTCGTAAAACGCGATGATGTGCGTATCGCCCGAGCCGGTGGAGCTCACGATTCCATCCTGCGAGACGGTCGCAACCGAATCGTCATTCGTACGAAAGCGGCAGAGCGGAGTAACGTCTTCTTGATCACCGTTTTTCCAAACCGCGATCACTTGCAAACGCGTGGTGTCATTCTCGTTTTGGAACAGTATTTCGCTCGGGAGCAATTCAAGCCGCTCGAGTTCCTGCGACACAACCGGCTTCTTTGCACCCGCTTGGATCCAGCGACGTAGTAACTCGTATTCCCACGAGTCAGCGGTGAATCGCTCGCCCCCTTCATGATCGATCTCAAGCGTCGGTTTTTTCAGGATCAGACTATTCGTCGGATCACCACCATCAATGCGCCGGCCTGCCTTGGAAGAGGCTTCACCGACGAGCCCCTTGTGGTCCATGGCGAAGTCGTAGCCGAACAGGGAGAGACGAAAGTCGCCGCGCCCCTGGAATGATCCATGGCAGTTACGACCATTGCATCCCAGTCGTCCCAGCAGTGGAACAACATGACGCTGAAAGTCGGGAACTTCGGATGTCTGGTTTGTTTGATATCGCTGATCAGCGGGCGGCCGAGTCTCGCCGCCCCAGCAACATGTCCCACCCAATGGGAAAGAGCCGAGTGCGAAAACGAACCATACCAAGAGCTGAAAACGCCAGCAGAACGTTCGCGATTGGGCGACGGATCGAAGCATGCACACTCTCCTAAAACCGTTCTCAGCGTGAAAAAATCAAACTCTTGTTGAACTCACTTGTCGAGCTTGCGCACACCTTCAATGACGTTCAACTGATCACCGAGTCGTTGAGGATGATCGACGCCTAGCTCGATTCGGTCGCCCACCGCGATGCCGTGATAAGCGTCTTTCTTATTCCAAAAACCAGTGAGCATGACTTGTTTGCCGACAATACTTTCGGCGTTTCGCGAGCGATCTTTATCGAAGGTTTTGACGACGTCAGTCACTTCAGCAATCAGGTCCCAAAGCTGCTCGTCTTTCTTGATAATCTTCACTTGCAAGATTCCGCTGAAGCCACGGAAATCGTCGGGCAGTTCGGGGTAATCACCCTTTTCGACGGGAGCAACTTTGCGAAGCACTTCGCCGACTCGCAAACGCTCTCCACCATCGTGCAGCGCCCCGAATTGGATCGTTTCACCGATGCGTGTGACGACCAGAGCGTCCAAGAGGCCCGGAGGAACACCTTCGGCGTTCACGTTTTTTCCGAGCAACGATTTCGGTGAACGTGACTGATTGTTTTGCCAGACACGTGGGACAGCATCCACCGTGACCGTAAACGTTCCCCGCTCAACATCCTTCGCTACCAATCGCCCGACGATCATGCCGCGAAAACCCACCGCTGGATTATCTGATCGCTCCATGACGGCGGCGTCTTCACGCATGCTCTCCTGCCGAGCCGGACCACTGGGGCGCACAAACTCTGCGACCGTCAGGTGGTCGCTTTGGCGTCCGATATGCTGCATACCGATTTCGATCTGATCACCGACTTTTAAGTTATGGTAAGCCTCTTTGCGGTTCCAGAAACCG
>DNWZ01000847.1 GCA_003506095.1 Planctomycetaceae bacterium
TTCGCGTCCATCGGCGGCAATCACAACCTCATGCCCGGCTGCTTGCAGCAAGCCGCGAGCAACAACTTGGTTTGCCAATCCGTCTTCGGCTAACAAAACTTTCAGCTTCGGCCCCTTGGGCACGGACATTCCACCATGCGTCTCAGCGATTTGTACGACCCGCATCACTTGCAGCACCGCATCGAGCAATTCGGATTGGATAACCGGTTTAGTCAAATACCTCGCGATGCCCACCTGCTGGCATTGGTCGGAATTGCCAACTCCTGCGGCAGACGAAAGCATGACCAGGCGGAGATCGTCAGGGCTGAACTTTTGTCGAATAAGTCTCGACAATTCGAACCCATCCATGTCGGGCATCATACAGTCGAGAATCACTAATCGATACGCAGTCCCTGCCTCAGCCGCTCGATCGAGTTCCTCAATCGCCTCAGGGCCGCTGGCAACCAACGTAGGCCTTAAACGCCATGCGGTAAAAACTTCGTGAAGGATTCGCCGATTCGTGGCATTGTCGTCAACAACCAAGACCGGCAGGTCGCTTAATGTTCGCAGAGCGCCGGTCTCCACAAGGCACTGCTGGTCTGCAACCGCGAGCTCGGCTGTGAAAAAAAAGGTTGTCCCTACACCGACTTCGCTTTCCAGCCAAAAATCGCCACCCATCAGTTTTGCAAGCTGAGCAGAAATGGTTAAACCGAGCCCGGTTCCGCCGTATCGACGCGTCGTACTGGAATCCGCCTGTGTGAATGCCGCCAAGACACTTTCGCGTTTATCTTCCGGGATCCCGATGCCTGTATCACGAACACTGAACCTCAATCGCAATCCGTTTCCCTTTGCCATCGATTCGCCTGTGCTCCCTTGGTCGCCGGTCGGAATCGCAGAAACGTCTGGCAGCGATGATTGCCCACGTGAAGTGTGATCGCGACACACATCGACCAGGATCTCGCCTTTATCAGTAAACTTAAGCGCATTACCGATCAGGTTGATTAAAATTTGACGCAAACGTCCCGGGTCGCCGATCAAGCGATCGGGAATATCGGGTGCGATGCGGCATATCAGTTCAAGCCCCTTTTCCGCAGCTCGCAACGACAGTGTTTGTCCCGTTTTCCCAACAGTATCGCGCAACGACAGCGGAATTCGTTCGAGCTCCAGTTTGCTCGCTTCGATCTTTGAAAAATCGAGGATGTCGTTCAATAAGCGCAGCAGCGAATCGGCCGCTTCGCGAACCAAGTCGAGAAAATCGTGCTGCTCACGAGTCAAACGCGTTTGAGACAACAATTCGGACATACCGATAATCGCATTCATCGGAGTGCGAATCTCATGGCTCATGTTTGCCAGAAAATCGCTCTTCGCACGATTGGCGGCATCCGCAGCATCGCGAGCCGCAGCGAGTTCGTCTTGCGTTTTTTTCAACGCTGTGATGTCACGAGAAATCCCGAAGGTCCCTATCGTTTGTCCGGTGGCGTCTTTCAAAGGCAATTTAGTACTGGTACACCACGAATCATCACGATCGGGCCAGGTTTCCCGTTCGATTCGATTAATAACTGGAACGCCCGTGCGCATGATTTCAAGTTCGTTTTCGCGGGCCGGCTTAGCATGTTCCGGTGTAAAGACATCCGCGTCCGTCAAGCCGATCACTGCGTCACTGCTTGGTAGCCCAAACTTCTTGGCCATTCCGGCACCGACACGGATGAAACGACTGTCGCGATCTTTGAAGTAAATGCTGTCTGGCATATTATCCAACAGCGTTTGCAACCATTGGCGTTCTTGGTCGCGCAGATGCTCGGCCCGAATCCGCGCCGTCACATCCCAAAACAACAATTGCACGCCGCAAATGTTTCCTTGATCATCACGCAACGGGCACTTGAAGCGTTCCACCCAGTGAGTCTTGCCAGCAGCCGATTGGGTCTTTTCGACGCCGTGAAGCGACTTGCCCGATTCGATGACTTTGCGATCGTCCTGGCGATATCTGTCGGCAATTTCGCGAGAAAACAAGTCATAGTCCGACTTGCCTAACAATGCTTCGGCCGTTGTTTTGCGATAACGCAGGTAGGCCGGATTGGCATACAATCGCCGACTCTCGGTGTCTTTTATCAACAAACAGATCGGCAGGCTTTCGACCAACGTCCGATAGTTTGACATCGACAGGTTGGCAATGCCGGCGCAAGAAAACGCATCTGCCACTGATTCGATTGGCAGTTGCCACTGCTGGCAGGGCTCATCCGATGACGACTCAAGATCGTCCGTCGATTTTTCCTCGCTATCCACGATTCGCTTCCCAAGCTATCGATTTGAAGCCTAACTGGCAGGGCAAAAAACGCACATCATTGGCGTTTACCCCACTCAACAGACTTCATTTTAGTCGATTGCCGATAATGGTGCTTACAGGACCGGGAAAGGATTTTGGTCAGAGGTACTTGGCCAGAACCCCGCCCCGCGCGGCCCGCGCGTCGACTTTGGAAATCGTTTCGCGGTCTTCCAACAACGGCGGTGCATGTTGCGGTTTGATCCGAGCGTCAATGACCAACGGGCCACGACATCCCCAGTGCTTGTCAACAATTTCGCTGCCAATTCCGTCAAGATCGATCGCCGGGTTGCTGCGAGTAAAGGTGACCCACAACCAATTGCTGAGTGACCGGGCGGCGAAACCCGAATCGTCGACCAACGTGATCAGCGGGAGTCCGGTGAGTCGGTTCGGATCTTCTTGGTCGGCAATATCCCGACAAAATCTTACCAAGTCATCACGCGACGATGCATCGACAAATTTTGGCGCCTTGACCGCCATTAAACCGGGCAACACCAATCGCGGTTCGGAAAACCCCGGTGGCAATTTCAACGATGCGGGAATCGCAGTTGCCAATTCACGCACAACGCGGTCTGCTGCTGCGATCACGACCTTGCTGCCACGGTTGAACCCGGTGCCGCTGTAATCGAGCGTGTCAATCGTCGTTTGCGTGTGAAAGTGTAAGTCGCGACGTGGATCAAAACGCTGCAGAACATGGCATAAGAATTTGTCAATCTGATGGATATCCAATCCACCTGCTCGATCTTCGGTGATGATCAAATACTTGGCAAGGGAGAGTTGGCCATTGCCGAGAATCGCATTGGCTTGGGTCAGCAGTTCCTGCGGCTGATGAGATTCCAAATGCGGCATGTAACGTTCGCTGCCGATCGCTAACAACAACGGGTGAACGCCTGCCGCATCGACCGCATGCACCGCTTTTACACCGGGGATCACCGACGGAATGATCGGGTCGGTCAATTCGTGAATCAGTTGGCCAAACGTGGTGTCCTCTTGTGGCGGTCGCCCGACGACGGTGAATGGCCAAATCGCCCCATCGCGATGCCAAACATGGCTGACCTTCATCAGCGGAAAATCATGCCGCAAACTGTAATACCCCAAATGGTCGCCAAATGGGCCTTCGGGCTTCGAAGCCAGCGGATCGATTTGGCCGACAATCGCGAAATCGGCATCGGCATAAACTGGCGCGTGTGGGCCACGAATCATCGCGATCCGTCGACCGGCCAATGCCCCGCCGAACGTCAGTTCAGTCAATCCCTCAGGCAGTGGCATCACGGCGGCCAACGACATCGCTGGTGAACCGCCCACGGTGATTGAAACCTGGAGCGGTTCGCCACGATCCAGCGCCGCCCGATGGTGCACCCCGATGCCACGGTGAATCTGATAATGCAAGCCGACTTCCGATGTCGGGTTGTAATCGTTGCCTGAGATCTGCACTCGATACATTCCCAAATTGATTCGCATCAAGTTTTGGGGTGCAATCGGGTCGGCACTCAAGACTTGAGGCAACGTTACGAATGCTCCGCCATCGTCGGGCCAACATTTCAACTGCGGCAGTTCGGCCAATGAAATTTTATTTGCGGCGACAGCGCCATGTCGCGTGAAGCGAGGCAGCATTCGCAACGCCGTTAACGGCGTCAACGCATATCGCATCGGACGCTTGGGCAACGCCGAAGGATCGAGTTTCAGCTCGATTAAACGGCGGACCGATTCGAGCGTGTCGCGAAAGAGATACCGGGCTTGTTCCAGCGACGCAAAAAGGTTGGAAGCCATCGGAAAATGGCAACCAACCACGTTCGTGAACAGCATGGCCGGACCGCCAGACGCGTAAACACGTCGCTGGATTTCAGCCATTTCGAGGTACGGGTCAACGGGATCGTCCACCTGGATCAACCTGCCGCCAGCCTTCAAATCATGGACTACGTCCCGTGTGCTGCGATGTTTCATGGTGCCGTTAAAAACCTTATGAGCCAATCAAGCTTGACTACTGATCGTATTGCTGTTCACCGGGTAGGATAACCGTCGTCAGAGCCTTACACTAACCCGCCACCGGTTTCGTCTATCCCGGTTGTGCCATTACCGAGTCGTCGCAGGAGTATATTCGCCGTGCAATCTGTGCCCCCCGCCAATACGAAACTTGCCACAATCGATGCCAGTGCGGCCGTGAATCAACCATGCGACGTCCTTGTTTTGGGGATCGCAGAAGAGAACGAGTTATCGTCGATCGGCCAGCGAATCGATAGCGAGCAGGGTGGTTGGATTGGCCGCGCCGCACAAGCAGGCACCATCAAAAATAAACGAGGTGAGATTTCACTTTCGATCGGAACGGTTGCCGGCGGCCCTGCACTGGTCATGGTGGTCGGATTGGGCGATACCGATTTGATCGATCGCGGGAAGGCGTTTGAATTGGGAGCAGCGATTATCAGACGCATCGTCGATACGCGTAAAGAACGTGTTGTGATTGCTATGCTTGACCAATTGAACTCGGATACTCACGACGCGTTTGTTGCCGGAACGATCACCGCTTGCGAAGGCCAATCGCTTTACCAAGCAGAAGCAGCGGTCAATCCGCCGCTCACGATTGAGTTCGTTGATGCAACAGAAGAATCGGTACAGACGGGCAAAATCGTTGGTGAATCGGTCAATGTGACTCGACGACTGGTCAATGAACCGCCGAATGTGATTTACCCCGAGACGTTTGCGAATGCCGCGTCGAAGGTTGCCCAAGAAACCGGATTATCGATCGAAGTTTGGGACGAAAAGAAATTACGAGCCGAAGGGTGTCGAGCGATTTTGGCCGTTGGCGGTGCATCGGTTCACCCACCTCGGCTGGTAATTCTTCGCCACCGTGGGGGCGGCGACGACGAGCCGTTGATGGCGATCGTCGGCAAAGGTGTCACCTTTGACAGCGGCGGATTATCGATCAAACCGAGCGAAGGGATGTTCGATATGAAGTGCGACATGGCAGGCGCAGCAACCGTGGTCGGTGTCATGCGTGCCGCTGCGCTGCTGAAACTGCCGATCAATCTTGTCGGCGTTTGCGGGCTGGCCGAAAACATGATTTCCGGTGATGCCTATCGGTTGGGCGACGTGATCGAAACCCGCAGCGGGACAACCATCGAGATCCACAATACGGACGCGGAAGGACGAGTCGTTTTGGCTGATACTTTGGACGTCGCACTGCAGCACAAGCCGATCGCGATTGTGGACTTGGCCACATTAACCGGAGCGTGCATGGTCGCGTTGGGACGCGACACAGCAGGCTTGATGTCGAACGATTCCGTGCTATGTGATCAGGTTGCCGAAGCGGCCGAGTATGAAGGCGAATGGGCTTGGGAATTGCCCATGTTTAGCTTCTTTGACGAGCAAGTCAAAAGTAAAGTTGCGGATCTGAAGAACGTCGGCGACGGACGTTGGGGCGGTGCCATCACCGCAGCCAAATTCTTAGAACAGTTTGTCGATAAAACATCCTGGGTGCATATCGACATTGCTGGCCCAGCGTTCGCAGAGAGCCCCAAACCGCATCGCGATGCCGGTGCAACGGGCGTGATGGTGCGCACGTTAATCCGCTGGCTGCAATCGAAAGAGCCAGCGTAACTTGCGGCTTTTAAATCCACGACAAGGCGACTTGCGCGATCAATCGCGAGTCGCCTATCTCATTCGCTTTTGATTTCGAAGATCGCTTCTACTTCGACCGCGACACCGGTTGGCAATTGTGCAAACCCAACAGCGCTGCGAGCGTGATAACCGTCACCTGTCTTTCCATATATTTCATGCAAAAGATCGCTGCAACCGTTAACGACTAAATGTTGTTCGGTGAACTGCAGTGTCGAGTTGACACAACCGAGCAACTTCAGAACTTTCAAGCCATTGATCGTGCCATGAAAGTTATAAATTGAGTTAAGGATTTTGACGGCACACTCTCTCGCCGCAGCCTTCCCCTGATCGACATACAAATCGTCGCCCAGTTTGCCTTTGATATCACTGACGTGCCCTGACGTAATCAACAGGTTCCCGCTGCGGACAACCATTGCCAAGTAACCCGGTTCCTGTTTCGAAAAGGTCACTCCGGCGGCTTCGGCTTTCTCTTGTGGCGTCATGGCAAAAAGGCTCCTGGATAACTGGAAAATGAACGTGATTCGGTAGGCGATTGGCGACCGCCGACGGTGCAAAGTGTAACCCTTTTGCGTGCTACGGATCACCACCCTGACCCGCTTGAATTGCTGCGTAGAACAACAACGGCTGAATGAACCGCATTCTCCACCAGTGGACTAGTGTGCGCACTGCGTCCTAGCAATGCTCGAAAACGCCAGCAATAAACGAAAGCAGCCCGTGAAAGCGTGTGGGTACCGGCATGAGGACACCTGACTTTTGTTATGATAGGGTAAGGCCTTCAATCCAGGTGGATGGTTGTAGCCGCGGACACTTTTTCAGCGGGAATCTCGTTCGGAGAGGGGGGTGCAATGTCAGATGCTTCGCACAAAACCTCGACCCGTTCGGAGACCTCGGTCGCTGGAGAGTTGACGGGCGATCTCGGTCACGGAAACGACGACGCCACAGCGGCTCGCAATGCGGATTTAGAGCCGAATCAATCTCTCGATACCGCAGGCACATCGAGAAACCTGCAGCATCTGTTGCGTGGAAGCGGCCTTGGTTCAATTTCCAAGCCATTGAAAGCGCACTGCGTACTGGCAAACAGCACGCCAGCGGACAGCGCTCGCTATCGAATCGGCAAAGAAATCGGCAGCGGTGGTATGGGGATCGTCTATGAAGGATGGGACGTTCAGCTACAACGGCCGATCGCAATCAAGATCATTCGCGATAAAGAATTGGCCAAGCCGAAAGGTTTATTACGATTTTTTCGTGAAGCCAGAATCGCCGCTCGATTGCAACACCCAAGCATCCTTTCAATTCACGAGTTCGACATTGATTCCAATGGTCGAGCGTTCATCGTAATGGGGCTTCTTGACGGCCAAACCTTACGCAATGTCCTGGCCGATGAGTCGCTGGCCGACGGCCACAATCGAGTTAGCGAGTTGCCCAGCCTGCTAGCCTGTTATTTGAAAGTTTGTCAAGCGATCGCGTATGCGCATTCATGCGACATCATTCATCGCGACCTCAAGCCACTTAACATCATGGTGGGCAGTTACGGCGTGGTCACCGTGTTGGATTGGGGACTGGCGAAAAACTTACTCGATCGGGTCGACTCTCTTGATTCGTTTGACGTCGATACGAAGATTCGATCCCAAGAGCAACGTGATCCGGCGTGTCCAATGGCGACACGATCAGGCGAGATGCTTGGAACGCCTGGCTACATTTCGCCTGAGCAAGCACGTGGCGAGATCGATCGAATTGGCAAGCCTTCGGACGTATTTTCGCTCGGTGCGATCCTCTGTGAAATCTTGACAGGGCATCCGCCCTACGTGGCTCCCACCCCCAGGAAGCTTCAAAAGCAAGCTTCTGCAGCCAATCTGGATGATGCATTCTCGCGACTGGACCAGTGTGGGTCCCCGCCGATTTTGGTCAATCTGGCTAAACATTGTTTGGCACCAGATCCCAACGACCGCCCAGATGATGCCGGGGCGATTGTGGAGGTACTGACCGCCTATCTTGATTCCGGCCAAGCCCGCGCTGAACAAGAACTCGTACGTTTTTTTGACCTTTCGATGGACTTGTTCTGCATCGCCAGCACCAGCGGCTACTTTTACCGCCTGAACGCCAACTTCCAACGCGTACTCGGATACACTATCGCCGAGTTGACTTCACGCCAGTTTGTCGACTTTGTTCACCCCGACGATCGGGCCAAAACATTGGTGGAAATCGAAAAACTGGCACGTGGTGAACCGGCGATCCAGTTTGTTAATCGCTATCGGCATAAAGACGGGCATTACGTTTGGCTGGAATGGGTGTCACGTTCGATTCCCGAGGAAGCATCCGTCTATGCCGTGGCTCGTGATGTTTCTGAACGCATCTTGGCATCCGAGGCCCGCAAAAAACTCGAAGCCGAACATAAATTGCTTGGAAAGCTGGTCGACGCAACCGAAGACGCAATCATTTGTAAAGACATCAATGGATACATTCGCAGTTGGAACGCGCCTGCTCAAGCCGTGTATGGATATTCAGCCGACGAAATCATCGGCAAACACATCTCTGTACTTTTAAAGCCCGAACAGATCAGCGAAGAATTACAGATAATTGAAAAAGTGAGACGCAGTGGGTCGATCGAACAGTTCAAAATGAATCGAGTCGCTAAAGACGGAAATACGGTTCAAGTCTCGGTCACCATGACGCTGCTGGCCGATGGCCAAGGAAGCATCGTCAGCGTCTCGAAGGTCACACCGAGCGAAGAGGGCCCAGGGACGCCGTGAGTCGGAAGGACGAAATTCTAATGAATCAACCTATCAACAGCGAAACACGCTTCGATTCGAATGCCACATCTCAAATCCACGATGCACTTTGGCGCAGCGAACAACGTTATCGAGCACTGCTCGAAGCGACCAGCCAGGCCGTTTGGTCTTGGTCACCGCACGGTGGCGCGACTGAGTTTGATCGATCTCAAAAGTGGTGGGAAGAATTAACCGGACAAACAATGCAACAGCAGACGCGTTGCGCTGATGCATGGCTGGACGCCCTGCATCCAGACGATCGTCCGCTGGCGCAACAGTCCTGGATTGAAGCGTCGACCAATCGCGAGGCCTATGAGATCGTCTATAGGGTCGTCGGTCGACTAGGCGGATGGAAGTACGTGCGTGCGCGGGGCGTACCTATTGTTGGACCCGACAATCGTATTCGCGAGTGGATCGGAACACTTGATGATGTCACGGCACAGCATGAAGCGGCGATTGAACGAGACCGGTTGCTTTGCGCAGCCGAAACCGAGCGGTATCGATTGGAAGAAGTCTTTCTTCACGCACCCTCGTTCATGGCGGTACTGCGTGGGCCTAAACATGTTTTTGAACGTGTCAACGATCGATACAAGCAACTGATCGGTGGCCGCGATGTCATTGGTTTGCCGATGTCCGAAGCGCTACCAGAATTGGCTGACCAAGGCTATATCGATTTTTTAGATAAGGTTTATAGCTTTGGTAAAACGCATATAGCGTCCGACGCAAAAATGTTACTCAAGAACCCCGGCGCGGAAACAGAGCGAATCCTACAATTCGTTTTCCAGCCAATGTTTGATGCCCTTTGCAATGTCACCGGAGTGATCGTGCAAGGAATCGACATGACCGAACAGCGGCAAGCCGAAGAGGAATTGCGAGACATTCGTTCGCGAATGGAAGCGGCTTTGGAAGCCGGGGCGATCGGCACTTGGAACTGGGATGTCGTCGCCGATCGATTTTACTGTGACAATAGTTTAGCAAGAATCTTTTCGCTTTCCTCGGAACGCATCGTTGCTGGCGACAGTGTGTCGCATGTAGTCCAAAAGATTCACCCAGACGATCGTGCGCATGTCCAGCAAAAAATCGACTCGGCAGTGCTATCCAGCAATCGCTATGAAGCGAGCTACCGCGTGATCAATGACGACGGCACATGGAAATGGATCACTGCCCGGGGAAAAATCGACCGCGATGAATCTGGAAAGGCATTGCGTTTTCCAGGCGTCGTAATCGATGTAACAGACTGGAAACGCGCCGAAGAAGAACTCGCACGTTTGACGGTAGAATCCGAACGCCGAAAGCGGCTTTATGAGACGTTTTTATCTAGCATTCCTGATTTCGCATATGTTTTTGATCTCGATCATAAGTTTTGCTACGCCAACGATGTGTTGTTAAAGACATGGGGACGAACATGGGACGAAGCGATCGGCAAGACGTGCCACGAGTTAGGTTATGAAAAATGGCATGCCGAAATGCATGATCGGGAAATCGAACAAGTAAAGCTGACACGCCAACCACAGCGTGGCGAAGTCCCGTTCAATGGCACATTCGGCAGGCGTGATTATGAATACATTTTTGTACCAGTGATCGGCAATGACGGTGAAGTCGAAGCGATTGCTGGCACGACTCGCGATGTGACCGATCGCAAGTTGGCGGAGGAAGCATTGCGTGAGGTGGCGAGGCGAAAAGATGACTTCTTAGCCATACTGGCCCACGAACTGCGCAATCCTTTAGCCCCTATCCGCAACGGATTGCAGGTGATGCGAACTGCCCAAGCGGATAAGAATGCGATCGCCAATGTGCGCGACATGATGGAACGACAATTAGCTCATTTAGTTCGTTTAATCGATGACCTGCTGGATATTTCGCGCATCACAACAAACAAGATGCAACTGCGTTGCACACAGGTTTCGATTGCGGATATCATCGAAACGGCGGTCGAAACGGCCGGTCCGGCAATCCAAGAAGCCGACCACCATCTAGAGATTGCCCTGCCACCCTATCCAATCATGCTTTACGCTGACATAACCCGCCTGGGCCAAGTCTTTTCAAACTTACTCAATAATAGCGCCAAGTATACTCCGCGTGGTGGCACCATCCTTTTATCGGTTGAAACGCCCCAAGATAATCATGTGGTGATTACTGTCCGGGACAACGGGATCGGAATCCCCGAAAGTGAGTTGCCAACTTTGTTCGATATGTTCAGCCAAGTCGACCGCAGTCTCGAACGGTCTTGCGGCGGACTCGGTATCGGACTGTCACTCGTGAAAGGGTTGGTGGAGATGCATCACGGAACCGTTGCCGCGACAAGTGTTGAAGGCAGGGGAAGCACGCTTACGGTTCGATTACCAACGGTCACGTCAGAGCTCTCTGATTCTTTAAAAAAAATCGATGAAGACGCCGGTGACAAACCGAGTCGGCGGGTGATGGTTGTCGATGACAATCGCGACGGCGCAAACTCGATGGCTATCGTTTTGAGATTGTTGGGCAACGACGTCACGATCGCTCACGACGGTATCGAAGCGATTGAAATCGCGGAAAGTTTTTTGCCGGAGATCATTTTGATGGACATCGGCCTTCCGCGCTTAAACGGACTCGAGGCGACGCGACGGATTCGCGAACAGCCGTGGGGCAAATCGATAAAAATCTTTGCACTGACCGGTTGGGGCCAGGAACATGATCGCCAGCGTTCGCATGACGCTGGTTGCAATGGCCATTTGGTCAAACCAGTCGACCCGTCAGAACTGCGAAAGTTACTCGCTTAACTCAGCGACGAAAACGGACACCTCCGACAACGCAGAACCGATTCGATCGCTCCTTTAAAGCATCTGTTGAAACCGTTCGAACAGATAATGGCTGTCATGAGGCCCAGCCGCCGCCTCGGGGTGGTATTGCACGGCAAAGGCCGCTGCGTCGCGATGCCGTACACCCGCAATCGTGTCGTCGTTTAAATTGCGATGGGTCACTTCTAAACAATCCGGCAAAGAGCTGTCTTCGACTGCAAAACCATGGTTTTGCGTCGTGATTTCGATTTTGCCGGTTTGAATATCCAAAACAGGTTGGTTCGCACCACGGTGCCCGAACTTAAGCTTGAATGTCTTGGCACCCAACGCAATTGACAACAATTGATGGCCCAGACAAATCCCAAAGACAGGCGTTTTTCCGATCAATTTTGCGATCGTTTCATGCGCGTAATGCAGCGGTTCGGGGTCGCCGGGACCATTGGACAAAAAGACACCACTTGGCTGAAGTTTCAAGATCTCATCCGCGGTGGTGTTGCCCGGTACGATCGTGACACGATTGCCGAGGGAATAAAAATGCCTCGCAATATTCCATTTCATCCCAAAGTCCATGCAGACGACATGCGGCGCTGCATCTGTCGGTGGTTCAAACGTTTTCGGTACCAACGTCGCACCGCCAGGCGTTGTCCACTCGTCCAGCGACTCGCTCCACTGCGTAATCGACTCCGGCATCACTTCACGAACGAGGTCTCGCCCGACCAAGCCGGGCGAAGCCTTCGCCTTGGCAACTAGTGACGCATCGCTTAGGTCGACCGTCGAAAGGACCCCACGCATCGCGCCAGCAGTGCGGATGCGGCGAACCAACGACCGGGTGTCGATCCCTGCGATCGCAACCACGCCGTTTCGCAACAGGAAATCCGACAGCGAGCAGTTTGCTCGGAAATTGCTGTGAATGCGACTGTCCTCGCGGACAACAAACCCCGAAAGGGAGGTAACACCTCGTTCATTGTCTGCGTCAACAATCCCGTAGTTACCAATTTGAGGGTAGGTCATCGTGACGATCTGGCCGCGATAGCTGGGGTCCGTCAATATTTCCTGATACCCGGTCATCGACGTGTTAAAACAGACTTCGCCATCAACCTCGCCGTCAGCCCCAAACGATGAACCTTGATAGACAGTGCCGTCTTCGAGCGCCAGTTTCGCTAATTTTTCGTTCATCGACATGGATAATCGCGTGCCCATCCGAGGGGTTTGTGTGTGCGTGTTGAAATCCTTGTCAGGTTAAAGGTTGCCTTGAAAATCGGCAAGCCACCGCACGCGGAGAAGATCATGGCCAATTGTTCCAGGTGATGGCCAATTGCAATGCGGTTGCGGTTGAAACCCACGCCAAATACGGCAACTGAGCCACCGCGATCCATTTGTGGTGCAGCCAGATCGCGTAGATCATCCAGAGAATCGATCCCCAAACGAGCAAAATGTCGATCGTCGCCAGCGGCAAACTGCGCATCCCGAACTGAATGGGCGTGAACGCCAGATTGGCGATCAAGTTAACCATGAACGGCAACGCGACGCGGGCGGGCAACTTGTCGCGATACCAAAGCACGAAAACATAACCGAACGTGATCGCTATCACCGGGTAGAGTATCTGCCATATCGTTCCGATCGTCGACGGCGCTGGAGTCCACGTCGGCTTGGTTAGTCCGTTGTACCACTCTAGCCACGATACTTCTGCAAACATCAAAATAATTCCAACGTTTCTATCAAATCGATTTCATTGCATTGTATCAATCTTTTGCTTCAACACCCTCGAAAGAAACTTCGCCGGAAACATGAATACCAGGTTTCGTTTCGCGATCGCAGCGGCATACTTAGCCGCCATCGCATGCACACCTACGATCGCCCAACCGCCAAAGATCGTTGCACATCGTGGACTGTTGCGACATGCACCGGAAAATACGATCAGCAATTTTCGGGCCTGCCTGGAATTGCGACTCGGATTCGAACTCGATGTCGAAAGGTCCAAAGACGGGCATCTGGTTTGCATTCATGATGACACCGTCGATCGGACGACCGATGGCACTGGCAAAGTTGCCGATTTAACGCTTGTCGAAATACGCAAGCTCGATGCGGGCGGCTGGTTTGACAGAAGGTTCGCCAGTGAAAGAGTCCCGACGATAGATGAAGTTTTTGAACTCGTCGCTCAGTACCGCGACAAAGATATTCTGATCGCTGTTGACCTGAAGGCCGAGGGTGTGGAACAGGACGTTGTACGACTTGCCCAGAATCATAACGTGTTAAACCGATTGCTGTTCATTGGCAGCGCGATTTCAGACCCTCAGGTCAGGGATCGGATCCGCGCCATCTCGGCATCAGCGTCCACCGCAGCCGTTGCGAACCAACCCACCGAGTTTGCCGAAACCCTCGCTTGGACCAACGCCAATTGGGTCTACTTTCGATACTTGCCGCCACCCGACCAGATGGCGGCAGTACGTATGGCTGGCAAGAAATCGTTTATCGCCGGCGCATCGGTCAGTGGGAATGTGCCTGAGAATTGGCGACAAGCAATCGAAGTCAATATCGATGGAATTTTGACTGATTATCCTTTCGAACTCGCCGCGATACTTAAAAAAGAAAAATGACCCAATACCAGATTCGACATCTTGCCGACGAACTCAAGACACCTGAAACCGGCAAACAAAGTATTGTGTTGGTTGACAACGCCGACACCAAAGCAGTGCTGTTCGCCTTTGCCGCTGGGGACGGTCTTGCCCAACACGTCGCCCCGTTGCCCGCCACGATACAGATTGTTCGAGGTGAAGCTACATTAACGGTTGGCGACGAAACCGTTGATGGCAAGTCGGGGACGTGGATCCAAATGGCCACCCGAACGCCGCATAGCATCAAGGCAAGTACGCCAGTCGTGATGCTTTTGACGCTCCATAAGTGACCCGCGGATTACGCTCAACACGCCGAGATCGTCATCGCCGCCTCGTCCGAGGTTCTCTCCCAGGCCGCTGGCCTGGCCTGGGTAAACCGCTGGGCGTTCAGGCCATCGAAGCCGAGCGTTTTAGACCGTGTGAATCGCACGGCCATCGACTGCTAGAGCGGCTTCGTGGAACGCTTCGGCTAGCGTTGGATGCGCGTGACAGGTCCGGGCGATGTCTTCGCTCGATGCACCGAACTCCATCGCCGCAGCGGCCTCGGCGATCAAATCACCAGCCCGTGCGCCGATGATGTGAACTCCTAGCACTCTGTCGGTTTTCTTGTCAGCCAAAATCTTCACTCGGCCATCAGGTTCGCCCAGCGTTCTTGCGCGACCGTTGGCACCGTACGGGCATACGCCTTTGCGATAGTCGATCCCTGCTTCCTTCAACTGATCTTCGGTTTTGCCAACCGAAGCGATTTCTGGATGCGTGTAGATGATCGCCGGAATGACGTCGTAGTTCATGTGACTGCTGATGCCCGCCATCCTTTCGACGCAAACGACGCCTTCTTCCATCGCCTTGTGTGCCAACATCAATCCGCCGATGCAATCACCCGCTGCGTAAATGCCCTTCACACCTGTCTGGAAGTTTTCGTCAACCGAGATGAATCCACGCCGATCGACTTCCAAGCCGACCGATTCCAACCCAATGTCACGGGTCAAAGGCGTTCGACCTGTCGCCAATAAAACCCGATCACAATGAATCGGTTCGCCATCCTTGATCGCGACAACGCACGAATCACCATCACGTTTGGCCGACGCAACCATGGTGCTGGTGCGAAACTCGATCCCTTGTTTCTTGAACGTGCGATGCGCGATCTGTGCCAGTTCCGAATCCATTCCCGGCAGTATTCGATCGAGTGCTTCGAGCACAATCACTTCGCTGCCAAGCCGATTCCAAACGCTGCCGAGCTCCAGCCCGATATAACCGCCACCGATCACGACCAATCGTTTGGGGACATCGGGAAACGACAATGCTGTCGTACTGTTTCCGATTCGGTCGTTGTCTTCTTCGACGGTCGGGATCGAAGCGGGACGGCTGCCCATCGCAAGCAGAATCTTGTCGGCTTGAACCAGCAGCGCCCCATCAGCGGTCGACACTTCGATCGACTGGATATCGCGCAGCTTGCCACGTCCACGATAGGCGGTGACGCCACGCTGTTTGAACAGCATGTCGATCCCGCCAGTCAACGTGTCGACGATCTTTGCCTTGCGGGTCATCATCGTCGACAGGTCCAATTCCAGACCGCTGACCTTCAAACCATGGTCGGCAAAGCGATGCTTCGCTTCTTCGTATAAGTGGCTCGATTCCAACAATGCTTTGCTGGGGATACAACCGACCCGCAGACAAGTTCCGCCGAACCGCGAGTTTTCGTCGATACAGGCGACATTCATTCCCAATTGCGCCGCGCGGATCGCGGCAACATAACCGGCGGGGCCGCCGCCTAGAACGATTAAGTCGTGACGTGTCGTTTGCATATCAGTCGCAGGGTTGGAGCGAAAATACTGGAATGGAAAAATGTGCCGACTTTTACAGTGCTGACACGCTCTGGCCTGAATACGCCGCCTGTTCTAATGCATCGATCTGCGTGACGTACTTCGTGTACTCCGCAGACCCCATCGGCGCGTAGTTTAGGTTTTTAAATAATCCGGTCAAACGTGTGAAGTAATCACGCACATCGTTGTTGCTGGCAAATTGATAATC
>DNWZ01000642.1 GCA_003506095.1 Planctomycetaceae bacterium
GTCGAGCGGCTGATCCCCGCCCGCTTGGCCACTTGAATCGTCGTCAATTTTCGCCGTTTACCAGCCAAACGAATGTTCTCGCCCAAGGTTTGAAGTAACCGAGCGTGTTTGGGGCGCGGGACAGGGCGTTCACTTGCCAATGTGTTAAACCTAAAACGAACGTGTATTATTTGTGGAAAGTACAACTCAGATTGAAGGCATCTGCTAAGGGGTGCTTGGTAGCGTCCTTCGCGATAATGAACCGTACAAAATGCCCGTGGACCACGCCGCAACCAGTCCAGATGGCATCGCAGATTGCTTATTGGCTGAAATCCAATGCGAAACATCACCTGTCATGTCATGTCATGTCGGGTCGTCTCTGCAAATTGTCGATCGCGGTCATGAATTGAACCATGTTAGCGCCATGGCTGGTGGTGGCTGATTGGGGACGATCGCGGTTCAACGGCGGGCCCGGACTACGATGGATGGTCGTCGCTGCCCCTGATTCGCGTGAGCAGCATTTCCAGAATACGCCTCACCGCGGAGTTGACGCTCCAGCGGTGCGACTTGACACTCGGAGGGTTCACGCTCCCTGGTGGCCCATCCACCGAATCCCCCACCGATGCGGAAATCGCAAGACGAATCCGCTCGCATTGCCCCGCGAATGTGCTTTCTCAAGGGTGACGATCGCTAGCTCCCTCCTCATCATGCCTTGGCTCGCTACTGAAGCGGCGAATGTCAACAAGCGGCGCGGCGGTGGAGCATCGCTATGGCAAACCTGAACTATCGCGTCTCTGAAAGCGGCAAACAAAAACGCCGAGAACAGGCCGCTTGATACTACGCCGGGGCGTCATAAGAGCTGGATCAGCCGTCGTTTGGCACGGATTGCAAAGCTTGGTGACGAAGCACGTGATTCCCTAAGAATCGTCCTGTTGACACCCACCCAAGCCCGTCATCGGACCCCGTTGCCGCGCGACAACCAGAAAGCGGTATTGGCGTCAGTCAGGACTCACGCGCTGAGTTCGCGAGAACCCTCCGACGTTGTCGATCTGCTCACCGCCAGCAGCACGGCCGCGGCAAACCTTCGTGCTCCCTAAGCCGCGAAAAGCGGTGCCTCAATCTCATACCGACTGCGTCCATAAATGGGGCCCTCGCATGTGCGCTGCGAGTAATCGGATCGACAAACGTCTCGCATTGCTTTTTGAATGCTTTTTCCAAAGCCAACGGTCGGTTGTGATGCAAAGGAAGCGCGGAATTGCAAGCGATCGATCGCGAGCCATTAACACTGGGATTCGTCAAACTGGATCAAGGAAAAATGTCGGTCGCTGAAGTGGTTGTCGACTTTTTGAAAGAAAAAAATCCCATGAATCGAAACGCAGAAAACGAATCCACCCAACGCTAGCAAGACCAACAATCGCTTCGAGGTATCGCTCGCGATCTGAAATTGACGCGTTTTTAGAGATCACAAGCATCATTCAATCGCACACCAAGCGTCGTGATGCTCAAGCCAACCGTAAACACGATTGACCTCCTGCCTGTCTTAGCACTGTGACGTGGATGTCATGGGAAGCGAGTTCTCTTAGCGGACATCAACTTCGGGGCCACCTTCCGTCCTGCAACGAGTCCACTGGTGCGATCGGTCACGCTAGCTCATTGAGCCCCATCGCCCCTTCTCTGTGAACAACCAGCGGAACATCCACAGTTGCTTCAGGTGTACCCGAGCGGTAATGCCAGCGACTGATGGAGCAGCTACCATTGGCTATCGACCCACACGGCAGCAGATGATCGGGAGGTCCGGCTTATTCAAATCAAGCAACCGCCAATCAGCCATTACCGATAAAGTCGCTCAAATTTCAACCGCGATCGACAACGATTGAACTTAGCGGTTTAACCTACTCGCAGCTTTCCTACTTTTCGATTCAGAATCAGCTGACGGGACGAGTCGCACGCAGTTAGGGCAGAGCTGTCCCGAAATCATGATTCGGCCATTTTTAAGGCACAGAGTCAATCTTATTCGCCTCCTCGAGGTGCATATTTGCAAGCTCGTTTTTTCCCAACGCTGAATAGACCGTCGATAATGTCGCGTGCAAGTCTTTACGTTTGGTGCCCTTGGTAGCTGGCAGTAGGGTCTCCAATTCGATCAATGCTTGATCCCAGCGCTCTAACTTGACCAGGATCATTGCCTTGGTGTCACGATACTCAAGTCTATTCGGCTGCTTCTCAATCGCTTGATCAATCAACTGCAGGGCTCGCATCCTATCGCCTCCGTCTCGTTGTCCCTCAAGCCAGGCGGCATTGTTGGCAACGTCCATGAGTTCCGGATTGACCTGCAATGCTTTCTCAGTGTGCCAGATCGCGTTACCCAAATCGTTATCCTGCCAATAGAGTGCCCCCAATGAAAAATGCGCAAATGCGATCGCCTCACCCTGGGCTACCAATCGCTGCAAGCGCTCGCGCAGCAAGCTGCGTTGCTCTTGAGATTTCGCTGCCGAAAAGGCAGCCATCAGTCTTCCGTACGCGTTTGGGTTGGCCGGATCAAGGTCGAACGCTTGTGCCAGTAAACTGATTAGCAAGGGAAAGTCGACCATCAACGGATCAGATAAGCGATCGACTTGAAATAGACGCAAATCTGATGCTGCGCGTCGGAGCTCGGGCCGATTAACAATTTCCAGCCCTTCACCCAACAGTGTCGATGCTGCGTCGACCCGCTCGGTTTCCACAAGTACCTTTGCTAATGCGATCCGGGATTGATGATCCAGTGGGTCTGCACTCAGCTTGCTCAAGTAGTGACTTTCCGCCTGGCTGTAGCACTTTTCTCGTTGTTTTTCGTCTCCGGCTCCCGCACACGCCGCCGCAGCCACGAGCCAACGCTCGGGGGCGTAGTCGGCCGATTCAACCAATTTCTGCAGCGCCTTCTCTTTCTGCCCGGTTTTCGAATAGTACACGCCCCACAGATCACACAGTTGCAGTGGGTTGCTCAATCCGCTTCGTGTCAGATGGTGCTGCAACTGTGTGAGCAGCGGTTCGGCTATTTCGCCGTCGTTTTCAATGGAATCGATCTGAGCAAGCATCCGCGTGATGCGAACCGCCTTGGAACGATGCGCTTCTGGGAACCCCGTGGCGTTGTCCGGGGCCAGTTGGTCGATCAGGTTGGTCGAGGCAAGGACGTCTCCATCGCGAGCCAAAATCTCGGCCCAATCAAACAAGTCTTTCGGGTTGATGCTGCGGCTGTCATGAATCAATCGGCTGTAAAGCATTCGCGCGCGATCGTAGTCGCCGTCCGTTATCGCCTGTCTGGCTAAGTCACGATAACGCGCGTCTGCGTTGCCCTGAAGCACCTTAGCACGATTGATTGCAAGCACAAAACCGAGTCCTAGTAGCACCGGAAGCAACGCCAAAAGCCATAGTTTTAAATTAGGACGATAAACTTCCATCGCATCGCTTATTGATAGTTAAGAGTTCCAAGCCGTAAAGTGTTCTGCCCCATGAAAACGATGCCCATTGGGGGTCCCGCTGATGTCAGGCAAATTAGAAAGCTATCTGCGCGGCCCCGTCTTCCAAGCGACTAAGCTACGCCGGGCTTCAGAAAAGATTTCCCTCAGCTTGTCATGATCCTGCGGCGTTAACGGTCGAGACGATTTGGCATACAGTTGAATCGTTTCAAGCGGCAAGCGATCTGAAGTGATCCAACTCGCAGACTGCTCGCCCCACCCCAGCCCTGCTCTCAAGCGGGCCAACAGATTACTAGAGATTCCGCGTAGCGAAAACGGTTCAGCCGACTCAGGCTCTTGAACATGCCCACCTTTTTGATCGATCGTTGAAAAAACAACAAACGCCCATTCATAAGCCCTTTTCATACTCAATTCGGAGTGTCGGTACTCGGGCATCGCCGCTTGCAGTAATCCGTCAGGCATTGAGACACCCAATTTGGCTTCGGTTGTCCAGCCGATACTGGAATAGCAGACGTTCAAATTGTGCCACTGATCCCAAGGACGATCGAGCGAAATGACCACCTGCAATTCGTCGTCCGCATACGTCCATACATAAGAATTTTTCGCCCAAAGAAAGCTCGGTCCGCGGTTGATGTGCTCAAACGATTCCTGATTCATTCCGACGAGATCGACAGGCAAGACTCCGGCGTCAGGTGTAGACACTTCAAGGTAAGCCGCTGGTGGTTGATAGTTTGCCGGATAAGCCCGCAGCCATGCCGTGCGAATGCTGACTGCCGTAACCACGACCAGACAGGCAACAAGAATTTTCTGCTGATTGGAGGCAAGCGGAGAGAAGGGGACTTCTAAGCTGCTGCGCGGGTGACTGGCCCAGCCATGAAAAGCACTTTCGTCGATCATCATGCTGCGATCGGCGAAGTTCAGCGGCAGGATCGGTCGATCGGTTACGCTAACGATTGCCAGTTCAGTCCGCAGCAACTCCGATATGGCGAAGTCACCGGTAGCGATCATCGATAAGATGAAGATGCTAACCACGAGACCAAAAAACTCGTGCCCCCATCCGCTGGATATCCAAGGTGCTTGGTCCGCGAAAGCAACCACAGCAGTCAGCCGAAGAACGTTGCCCACGAATACCCAGGGAACTGTCTGTACGAGATTGAAAAGGACCCGCCACCAACGGTGCCCCATCGCCACTCCGTAAATCGACACCAGGGCCCAAGACGAAAAAAGCGACCGAATACCGCTGCAAGCTTCCTCGGTCAAAAACTGTTTCTGGTAGGTCTGCAGAAGAACGCCCTGGCGCAGGTGAATCACACCCGCAAGATCCAGTAGTCGACTCGCGTAGTCGGTAGCCGACAATTGCAACTTGATAATCAGCCATTCGTCAAATCGCAGCGGCAATGGTATGACAAACACCAGAAGCGACAAAACCGGCAGGGCCACCTTCAATCCACGACCACCGACGATGAGATAGAGTGCGGCAATGATTGCCGTACTGATTGCTAAAATGCAAAGAATGTTGCTGTAAAGGAGGTTTGCCAAGCACAGCAACACTGACAATAAGATTAAAAGCGATGTCGTAAAAACGTGATTAGGAGCCTGCGCCTCTTCAGCCATCCTGTCTTGAATCGCCCAAAGGAGAAAAGCAACCGAGAGAAAGACTAGAGGGAAATATTGATAGTGCCCGGCCCCCCAAAGTCTCGCCCAGTATGCGGGCATCAACATCCCAACACCACTGGCAACCAACAGCATCAACAGCATCCACTGGCGATAGCGGGCCATTAGCGAAAGTCGAGAAGGGGGCTCTCTATCTGGTTCCATATCTGGTCCCTGTCTCGCCTCTACGTCAATGCAGACAATCGAGCGAAAAAGATGTATGAAGTCTGGTTACGTAAAGCAAGAAGGACGTCCACCGGGGGCACTGAAAAATCTAATCTTGCGATCCGGAAACGAGGATACGTGAATAGCCAGTCGTAAGCAGTCGAACGCGTTATACGCATCTCACAACACAATTTTTGCCGGCCAGAGATCTGCCGGTCGAGCGATAGAATCGACGTTTGCGATGCAAAAGCGGCCTGAACAACAACACTCGCCCCTCATTCCCTGAACCGCTAAAGCCTGCGCTACCAGGAGGTTTCGTCCGCGTCAACACCTACACCAGCTTTCGGGCTTTTACGCCTAACCCGATATGCCGCAAACGATCCGACCAAGCCAACGATTATCAGTGACGACGGTTCGGGAACGGGCGTAATGTCCTGCGACGCTGCCGTAAATGTTTGGGCCGAAGTCGGATTGGTATTAAACTCATCGTCCGAGAACTGAAACCGAGCGGTTAAAAACCAACCATCGGCGACCACGAGTTCGGGAAGGANNATTTGATAACACACCTTGGCCGCTGGGAGTCGAGGTTGCGAAAGCAACATCACCGAAAACTACAGTTGAGCCAACAATACTCGCAGAAATTCCCGTTATCGAAAACTCAGGAACCGTTTCGGTTCCACCCCAGGTGAAAAAAACGGTTGCCAGATCGTAACCGACTGCTCCGCTTAAACCCCCGTTACCAAAGTCCATTGCCGTGAATGTCGATGCAGAATCCGGGTCGAATGTACCCCCTGTACCGGGTGAATAGCTAATCACGCCCGCATGGACCGCAGCACAGCTAACGCTGTAACTCAGCAGGAGCAAGCCACTCAATAACGATGTCGTGACACGTTTAAAATTAAGAATAAACATCAATAACAACCAATAACGTTCCTTAAAGGATGGCATGGGCTCTCATGCATTCCCAGTACCAATCTGCAACCATGAAGGATCTTAAAATCGAGACATGAGCAGGCGACCAAGTGTTCCACCGTTCATGTCCCGTCATTCCTAATGCTGACGCTATCTCACGCTTGCGTTAATTTTGTAAATCATGTCGTCGAGCCCGCATCAAACCAACATAACAAAATAGTGTATGATGAGAGTCAACCTTTGAAGTCAAAATTTAAGATTCGTTTTTCGATTTCCTTTGTGATTTCTTCGGTAAAATTGCGCGTTTGCGCTGTAATGAACTCGTGCCTTTCGCTATTTACTTCCCTAGTGATCGCATTGCAGTGATTTGCATCGCAATCGAACGCGTCGATGCGCGTTATGTGCAATTGAATGCGCAAAAGCGTCGTTTCGGATTTCGTTGTCCTTCTTTTTTGCTTTCGTTTTCCGATTAGATGGCTGTGCGGCATTCTTAGGAGGCATTTCGCACAGCGATAAGTCGCATGCGCAGCTGTTT
>DNWZ01000787.1 GCA_003506095.1 Planctomycetaceae bacterium
TCTTCTGGCGCGCGAAGATTGCCGGCGTGAAAGTCGGTGTCGCGATGGATCACGTGTTTCCACATGAGCACGTCGATCCGCCAGGCTATGTACGCCACCGGCCCCAGTATCTCAAAGCTGCCTTGCAAAAACACGACCTGAGCAAGGTGCTCTGGAGCTAGGTTTCGGTTTCTTGATTCCCACTCTCAAGCGAGCGTCAACGATGACCAGCTCAACCAGTCAGTTTGGACCAATTGAGGACCGTCCAACTCATTGGCCATCGCCACCATTCGGCGGCGACGAGTGGGCCAGCGAGGGATCAGGGGATGCGGACACGTACGTATGATCGAACTTCAAAACCTTGAGTTTCATGCAGCACATGCGTGCAATCTTTATTGCCCGCAGTGCTCGCATTATTCGAACTTTCACGCTGGCGGAATCGTCAGCATGGAAGAAGCCCATGCCAACTTTGATGCGTGGACAGGGCGACTCGCGCCAAGGCGACTGGCAATCCTCGGTGGAGAACCGACGCTCAATCCCAGCTTGGTTCAGATCGTCAAAATGGCGCGAGAGGCGTTTCCAAATGCCGAAGGCCTCTTGGTGACCAACGGCTTCTTCCTCGATCGTCATCCGAGCTTGCCCCAAGCCTTGATCGACAATCGTTTCCGGATGGACGTGTCGCAGCATGGTCGCACGCCGGTGTATATGAAACGATTTCGGGAAGTCCACTACGAATACGATCCGCTAACCGACAAACCGGCCCGTGTCTGGACCGACGACACCGAAATCCATTACCAATACGAACCGCGGGGACTGCTCGCCTCGGTCAGCTCCGTCAAGGAGTTCGGCGATACATTGACCACCTCCGACACGACGACGTACAGCTACAACGCCGTCGGGTTGATCAGCGAACAGACACTGCCCGGCGGCTACTCGACCCTCACCGAGTACGACGTGCTGCACCGGCCGATTTACCACGAGCACCGCGACCCGCTGGAAGAGCTGCTCGCCAGCTACTACTATGTGCGCGACGCCAAGGGTAGAATCACCGAGGTGTTCAACGATCTGCCGCGAGCGACCGTCGAGTCGGCAATCGCTGCCGAGACCGAGGACCAGCTCGATCGCACCGAGTACCAATACGACGCCCTGGACCGGATTTTGAGCGAAATGCACTTCGCCGCCGAGCAGTCGCAGCCGCATCACCAGGTCGACTACATCTGGGACCTGGTCGGTAACCTGCACGAAAAGACCGTCACCAGCAGCGGTGACGTCGAGCGGTCGCAGTTCAGCTACAACGAGCGAGACGAACTGGTCGACGAAGTCTTCACGCTCAACGACCAGCACCAGTGGACCGGCGAGTTTGATTACGATCTGCAGGGGAACATGACGCGCTCGGAGCGCGGTGACGTGACGATCGACTACGTCTACGACGTGCGGAACCGTCTGGCGTCGGCGACGAACACGCAAGGGACCGAGGTGACGGTTGCCGACTACGAGTACGACCACGACGGATTGATGGTCCGCCGCAGCGAGACGGTGGATCAGACCACGGCGACCGAGTTCTTGATCCGCGACCCGCTCTCCCCCTACGGCTACTCGCGCGTGCTGGAAAAACGGACCGAGGGCGGCGTGTTGTTGGCCTCGTTCGTCCATGGTCATGAACCGATCGCCGAGATCGGCGAGAACAGTCGTCACCTGTTGCTCTCGGACAAGCATTCGGGAGTGCGTGACATCGTCGACCTCTCGGACGACTCGGTCGAGCACGTCGCCTACGACGCTTTCGGAACGCTGCTGACCGACCCGCCGAGCATTTCCAGCGAGCACCTTTACCGGACCGAGCCGTTCGACCCGGTCAGCGGCCAATACTACCTGCGAGCCCGCCACTACAGCCCGCACTTGGCGGCGTTCTCGCAGCAAGACCCGTTCGCGGGCTTCATCGAGAACCCAATCTCGCTGCACCGCTACCAGTACGCCGACCGCGATCCGGTGCAGAAACATGATCCTACAGGCTTGTTTGGTGTATCCGTCTCACTTGGCACCTTGTCAATCGCCGGTGGCCATTTGGCGAAGGCGTATTCCGACTTCCAGCAAGGAGACAGGATTGTCGGCATGCACATGGCCAACTTGGTGCAATACTCAATGATTCTCAATCGAATGGTCTCCGCAATTGAAGAGCAAGTCACCATTCCCTACCTCTCGCGATCTCGCATGTACTGGAACGGTGTGCTTCGCCCAAGGCTGATTGCAAACAAAGGCAAGCTGTCTCCCACGCTCATCCGCCTGCGCATTTTCGCAGGGGAGTTCACTAATGCCATTAACGCTGCTGGAGCAGGCATTCCAGTAAAAATGAATGGATTTCCAAATTTCACAGGCCATCTTTATAGAAATGTTCCTCGAGGTGTCATTTTCCGCTCACAGGTAGTGACATTCATTCATTACACAGGGTCATACAATGGCGATGAATTACGGACGATGCGGAAGATTCGGAGAGTAACTGGCCTCACTAATCGCTGGGCGCCGTCAAGAACAGTCGTCCATCATCACGAAGTGATTGGAATCATGATGCTGGTTAAGCAGGACTCTCACCGCGTATCACACGCTGGCGGCGTGTTCTACTGGAAGCTTGCAACGGGAAAAGATTACATTCCGCCCTTCCGCAGGTGATGATAATCTGCATGCCATCTCCCAAAAGCGAACCCATGGGCGTCGTGAAATTCCATACACGAGAAGACTGCTTCACATGGCCTATTGTGGCGGCGCGAGTCTGTTACTCTAGCTCAGGCGACAAGACGCAGATGTCGGCAGTCATGCACTGGTGCGCCGACCACCCGAGTGGCGTATCACGCGACTGTTTTGCATGGATTAAAGACGTGCAGCTAAATGCAGGAAAAGCAAAGCTGTCAACAGACGATCTTGACGGGGGTAACGCGGCGTTATATTATGGGGACTTTCCGGAGCTACACTCGGTAAGCGTGCGTTTCGTCCAGGATCGCATCAACGTTGCGATGGTGCTTATACGACAGGATGGATCTGCATCGGACCAGCGATGCTGCATCGACTTAGATCACTGGACGGACACCCAGCCAAATGAGCTTCGGTTCCCATAGAAGCGGACAGCGAACCTAAAAGGCGGTTGCGCAGCGACTTTCCTGGTTCTCATTACCGCACAGTGGGAGTGGGAGTGGGCAAAGCGAGGTTTTTTGTTCGCTTCTTTGCAAATAGACACCAAAAGCCCACAGTGAGTTACTCCGCAAGTTGGCTGCCGTCCGGTTGAACAGTTGTAGCATAAGAGGGGGACAGATTTGTCGTCAGTATGTTAATTCAGTGCCAGCCAAACCAGCACTGAGCAGAAATGCTCGTGTGCGTTGCAGCCACGCAAGACCTATGTTTGACGCTGCTTAAAAAACATAAAACGTCGAGGATCGTGTGTCGAATGAGTTTTTGCACACCCGCGCTAAGGCACTTGGCGAGGATGTGTTTGTCGTGGCGGCGCTTTGTGGTGAAGCTAAAGTGCTGTCGGAGAAGCAGTTGCAAATATTGAAGCTAGTCCAGCAGATGCCGGAAACATTCATTCTTCGTGTGCAAGATTTGCTATGCAAGGAACTGCCGGCATTGAGATCGCAATATTTCACATCAGGCGCGATTTGGATCAAGCCGACAGCTGTGGCAATCCCACCTCTAAAAGACTGCACCGACAGTTGGTGCTTTGTTGCCGGAGACTTCTTACACAACGAGGACGATGGGTTCATATGCTTGATTCGTAATGGCACGCATTTTTGTCTTTGCGAGGAGGAAGAGGTGCCAAATCAATATGCTGTCGATGACACGGGTGTGTTTGAAAGCTTATTTGCTCAACACCATGTTGTCGAAGTTTTTCAAAAGTAGCGGATCCGCCAGTCCATGCGAACGCTGCCGTGGCTTACAGTGGTGTTCATATATATGTCTGGTAACCATTATGCAGACGCCCGTAGGTCAATGCGTGAAATGCGCAGATGGGCACCCAACATGACTCGCTGATCCCGGATCAGTACCGCCAGTTCGCCACCTCGACCGTCTTTAACGCCGCCGGCCAGGTCGTCTCGCAGACCGACCAACCTGACCGGTGATGTAATTGCTTTGCTTGAAAGCAGGGCACAGTTTCGATTAGTCGCCGCCTTGGGGGCTGGCGGTAACATGACGAAAACACTGGCTTTAACTGCACCCGAATTGGCAGGTGATATTGCGGGCGCAGGACACGTGCATTACGAGCTAAATGATTCCAATGTATTTGGTGATGAAGTTGATGTCCACGTCCATGTAAATAGCGGTGAATCAGGAATAAATGACGCGATCCAATTACTTGAGACTAGACTGCGCGAAATTGAGCCGGTTTATCCGCAGCTCCCGGCGATGCTGGCACGAAGCATTCTTTCAAGCAGTGACGACCACGCAAATCTCTCATGGCATTGGAGCAAACAAAGGTGTCAGGAGTCATTNNTGTCAGGAGCAATACTGTTCGGCACTAAAGTTGCAGCTTGAAATTTATTCTGTTTTGGCACGGCAATTGCGCCGCAGCGACGATTTAGCGGACGTTCCGCCAAATTGACACCTCGCGAGCCTGACCGTGCCCAAGCCCACTCGCCGACAGCGAAAACCCTCGGCCAGCGATGCCGCTGTGGAGCTTTCAAGCACTACCGGCAGCGATAGCGATGCCAAGCAAACGCTCACGGCTCGCGACCTACAAGGCCTGAAGTTCTTTAAATGCATTCGCCCACTGCTGAAATCCTTGCATAGCATCGGCACCCAACGAGACAAAGCCGGGAATCGCGAACTGTACATGGACGAATACTGTGTGCTTGTCTTAATGTGGATGTTTAATCCAGTGCTGACTTCGATGCGGGGGCTCCAGCAAGCCAGCACCCTGGCCGACGTACAGAGGAAGTTTGGTGTCGGGCGCTCGTCCTTGGGCTCTCTTAGCGAATCCGTTTCGATCTTTGATCCAGAGCCTTTAAAACAGATTGCTGCGGCGCTAGCCACGGAAGTGCCTTCGGCCGATCCGTCAAAATTTGATGTGATAGGAAAGCAACTGACAGCCGTAGATGGGAGCGTTTTTAAGACTGCGGTTCGCGTGGCATCCTTGGCGTGGCTGCCCAGCAAGGGCAACGGCAAAAACAAAGGCACGCCCGTGGATGGCTACCGAATGCATACACACTTCGAAATCCTTCGAGGCATCCCAGAACGGATTGACGCCACCGCTGCCAAGCCCAAGGGGCAAGATGATGAAAAGGCCGTTCTGGCTTCTGTACTCAAGCCAGACCGCTGCTACGTTACCGATCGAGGATATGCGAAGTTCGAACTATTCAATCAGATCAACGCCATTGGCAGCAGCTACATCTGCCGCGCCCGCGACAACAGCACTCCCAAGATACTGAAAGATCGCGAACTAACCGAAGCCGATCGTGCCGCTGGCGTTGTGATGGATCGCGAAGTGGTTCTCGGTGCACACACTAGCAATGCCAAGACCATGGCTACCGACCACCCCGTTCGCTATATCGAGATTGAAGTCCCCGCTCATGTGCGTACCGGGCGAGGCGGCAATAATTGCGATGGCCGGCTGCGACTGGTAACCAATCTGATGCAAGTTCCAGCGGAATTGATTGCAGAAGCGTATCGACTCCGCTGGCTAA
>DNWZ01000210.1 GCA_003506095.1 Planctomycetaceae bacterium
CGAACCAAGCCGGAAGCTAAGGAAGGTTGCGTATCGCCGGAAGAGCATAAGGCTGAAATCCGACTGGTGATTCTGGAACTGCGTGGCCTGGCCCCGTCGCTGGGCAACGAAGCCCCCGAGAATCTTAAACACTACGTAAACACCGTATTCGCGGAGGTGTCGCCATGAGCCTTGTTTACCCATTCAGTGGCGACATCAATCTTCACGTTAAAGGCCGTATCTCGGCCGAGGATGCGACCCGCCAAGATAAAACCGCCAGAGTGGTCCTCCAGCGGTTGCAGGACCAACCGGGTTTGATTCTGGCTGACGAGGTTGGCATGGGGAAGACGTTTGTCGCCCTTGCCGTCGCCGTCTCCGTTGCGCTGAGCAATCGCGGTCGCCGTCCCGTGGTGGTGATGGTTCCATCGACGTTGAAAGAGAAGTGGCCAGCCGACTTCGCACTCTTCCGCGAAAAGTGCTTGCCTGAAAGCGTTGCCAAGCGATTGCATTGCGGCACGGCCGAACGAGCTGTCGACTTTCTTAAGCTTCTCGATGACCCACCGGTTCGGCGAAAATCGGTCATCTTCTTAACGCATGGTGCCATGAGTCGCGGGCTGAACGATCAATGGGTCATGCTTGCCCTAATCCGGCAGAGCCTCCATCGCAGGCGTGGGGTTGATCAACTGCGAGTCGCATTGTGCCGAAGCATGAGCGATCTGCTTCAAATGAAGTGGGTCCAGGCTCGCGACCAGGATATCTGGACCAAGCTGTTGAAAACGCACCCGAGTGGCTGGTTTCCCATCTTGAATGCGATCGATCTGGCAAACGACGATCCGGTTCCCGCGTCGGTAATGGAGGCCCTGCCCGAACTCGGCACACAAACGGTATTCGAGGCCCTTCAGAAGATCCCGCTGCGACGGTCTAAAAACTATGGCCAATACATCCTTGCCGCGCGAAAGGAGATCAAGGATTCGGTTCGCTCGTTGTGGCAGGAGTGCCTGCAAAAGACACGTCTGCGTCTACCGCTGCTGATTCTTGACGAAGCCCACCACCTGAAGAACGCGGACACGCAATTGGCCTCGTTGTTTCGGTCTCAAGATTCGCATGGCGATGCGGACGAGATTAGCCGCGGTCCGTTGGCGGGCGTGTTTGAGCGAATGCTTTTCCTGACCGCTACGCCGTTTCAGCTCGGGCACGGCGAACTTTGCTCGGTACTCGACCGATTTGACGGCATCTGCTGGAAGGGAGGTGCCGCGCCCGGGATTGGGCGAGTTGGGTTTGCGCAGCAGAAGCAGCAATTGCGGTCGTCGCTCGATGCGGCCCAAGAGGCTGCAGCAACTTTGGATCACGCCTGGGGTCGACTAACCACGGAGGACCTCAAAATCGGCGATACCGCCTTTGGCCACGTCGCTGACTGGTGGCCAGCCGCTCGGCAATCCGACAAGCTTACGCCAGCGGCAGGCGACGTGATGCATTGCTTCAACCGAACGAAGGAGCGTATGGAGAACGCCGAAAAACTGCTTCGGCAATGGGTGGTTCGGCACCTGAAGTCGCGAAACTTATCTGCCCCGCACACCGCGATCAGTCGGCGGCTTCGATTCGTTGGCCGGTCCATTCAGATTGACCAGCAACCTGAAGGCGAGCAGGGAATCGTGGTTCAGGGTAATGCATTGCTGCCATTCCTGCTGGCCGCGAGAGCAACCTCGCACAACCCAGAATCGCGTCCCGTCTTTGCTGAAGGACTCGCTTCCAGCTACGAAGCATTTCTACATACTCGGTCCAACAACGGGGCTGGTTCAACCGACGGAGATGACGACCCGTCACATCCGGTCAGTATTAATGATGAGACTCGTTGGTACCTCAGTCATCTTGAGTCGTTGATTACGAATGGTGGCAGCGACGATGTGCATCATCCCAAGATCACCGCAACGGTACAGCGAGTGGTCGACATTTGGCGTCGTGGTGAGAAGGCCGTTGTGTTCTGTCATTACGTCGCAACCGGACGCGTTCTACGGCAGAAGATAACCGATGCGATCCAAGCAGAAGTGCTACGGATTGGTGCCGAAAAGCTCAATCTGCCCACGGATCAAGTTGCCGCAGAACTGGACCTGATCGGCAAGCGATTCTTTGACGAAGATTCGCCCATCCGCCGAGCCTGCGATGCGGAGGCGATCGAGCTGGTCTCGCAGTACCCAGCCCTATCGGAACGGCAAGACGATCTGATCGAGATCGTTCGCCGCAACGTTCGAACGCCATCTTTTCTCGTGCGATACTTTTCGCTCGACCGCGAAAGGCTCAACGCTGCGGCTATGTCTGCTGCCCTTGAGACCCCTGATCTCTCTGGCCTAACCTTGCGACAGGTCCTCAAGCAGTTTCTCACGTTCCTTGTCGAACGCTGTGGCAAGGTGGATCGTGAGCGATACATCGATGCCGTCAAACGCATTCAAACTGGGGCACATTTTGGCGTCGACGCGGCACGCGAATACGAAGACGACGAACTGCAAGGCGAGCGTGCCGATCGACTGCTGCCCAATGTCCGTCTCGTAAATGGCACAACGAGATCCGAGACACGCCAGCGGTTGATGCTGACC
>DNWZ01000299.1 GCA_003506095.1 Planctomycetaceae bacterium
GTCGCCAGAGTTCGGCCACGGGGCGCCCTGTTCAATCCACTTACGCAGCGATGCAATTTTGTCGTCGGCCAGCTTTTGATCCGGCGGCATACGAACGTCACCCTCATAGTTGACGACTTCCAACAACAGGCTTGCCGTTTTGTCGTCTAACTGGATCGCCGGGCCACTGTCACCGCCCGACAACAGCGCCGCTCGCGAATCGGTTNNCATCGGCCAGCAACGGTCGAATCTCGGACTCAAAAAATCGCTCCTGGTCAGCGGAAATCGCTTGCACCGGCTCCTGGGCAATCGATTCTTGTGCAATCACCAACAGCGAACCAATTGACAATCCGACGAGCATCCACCGGACACGTATTTCCCGACCGATCGTTAGCTGACTCATACAATGAATACCAAGCTGCGAGAGAGGCTGACGTCGGAGCGACTTCAGCAAAGCGGGTGGGTGTCGATCATGTTATTGATCGGAGGACCTTCAGTTTATCAGATTTCACGCCCTTTTGCAAAATACTGGCCCGGCATGCAAACGCGTGAAAAACCACGGCTAGCGGGCTGTTGATTGATTAACCCGACGCGTGAGCGAGGGACCTCAAGTTGCCACTCGATCACGCGTCGGGTTGTGATGCCGCCGCTAGTTTCGCAATAAGACATTCAATCAACAGTCCGATTCTCCCGGTCGACGAATCGAAGCAGCGTCCCGAGCAGCCAGATAAACACTGGATTGACTGCTGGGTCGGAACTGCGGTTGCCGCTTCGATGCAAAGTGCTGTCGATGATATGGGAGCAACCGGTGTCGGCCACCGGTGCACTGAGACCGATCTGCAACTCCCGAAAAAGAGTCCGCGTACCATTTCGCCCCTGCGTACCTTTTCTCCCCTGCGAGCAACCGCAGATCCTGAGATGCGGCAAAAAGGTCTTTGATTCAAGAATTGCTATCGCGGGCAAGTCCGCAAATGAATTAATCATTGCAACGATCTCACCAACGCGACATCGAATTTCTGAGGAAATCAAGTGTCCTGATCGGGTGTTTTATGCCACTGACCGACCATCGCGTTGAATCAATCTTGATAGCGCTCGCCTTGCTTGGTCCGACAATCACCCCAACGGGGCTGCTAGCTCAGGATTCGTCCTACGAAACCGACGACGTCACGGCTGGCGCCTTTCCTGAACCACCCGAGTTCGGGTAAGTTGTTGAGTTCGACGAATCCATGCCGCGTCAAGTTAAGCGGCCCCAACCCAATGACCGCCTGGGCCTATTGACGGCTGCCGAACGAGCCCCGTTTCGATTCGTTACCAGTTTTGCGCCTGAGCAATCTGTTCGCGACTTCGCTGACACGTTTTCAGCTTATTCGCTGGCGGCTCAGGGTGGCTTTCCGCTTCAGGTCTATGACAACGGCATGCTGCTTGGAACGTCGAGCCTCAAATACACGCGTCTATCGACGGACGCTGTCTTGCCGCAGTCTGGTACTGCGATCCCAGGTGAGCTTTGGGACATTCGAGTCGGCATGTTAACGACTCGCGACTTGAACAACGGTTGGAAAGTTGGCGGCATGTTCAACTTTGGCTCAGCCAGTGACCAACCGTTCGACAGCTTTGATGTTTTGACCCTCACTTCGCTTGGCTTCGTCAGTGTTCCAGCTCGGAACCGAGACTCTTGGAACTTCAGCTTGATCTATTCGCCGACAAGCCAGATTCGATTTCCCATTCCCGCGATCGCATACGTGTGGCGGCCGAACGATCAACTCGAAGCCCAAATCGGCTTGCCAGCTTCGCTAACCTATGCACCCAACGATTCGTTGTCATTCCGGGCCCGATACACACCAGTAACGGACGTCCTCGTCGAAGCTCGTCAAATGCTAAGCCAAGATTGGAGCCTATTTGGTCGATACCAAATCGTTACCGATACGTACTTTTTAGCCGACCGAGCCGATCGCGAAGCTCGGTTCTTTCAATTCGAGCATCAACTTTCCGCCGGCCTTTCTCGCCAGCTTCCCAAACGTTTTTCGCTCGACCTCAGCGCCGGATATCTCTTCGATCGCCGTCTGTTTCAATCCGAAGATTTCGACTTGGACAGCAACGACCTGATCGAAATCGAGTCTGGCATCGCATGCACGCTGCAAGTCATTTGGACGATTTGAGCCGCTGGCGTCAGAATAAAGGTCTCACGAGCCATAGTTGAATCATACAGATGATGCCAACCATCAATAGATGTTTCTTTTAGTGTATTGGTCAGCCGAACCGGAATCGATCGTGATCGTGGTTGCTCCAGGGACGCAGAAGTTTGGGTTCAACCTTCGGGATCATCAAGCAAGGCTTGCAAGCGGGAGGCAAGTTCGGGTTCCAATCGCTGGGGCCAGGACGAATCGATCAAACCTACCTGAATCATATCCCGCAGATGCGTTCGGTCTTTGTCGCGATAACTGTTGAGCTTCATGCAGACGAGTTCCTGAAGATCAACGATTCGCTTGCCTTCGATCACCGACGATTGATCCACACGCGGTGTCGCGCTAAAGTACTCAGGTTTTACCTTTCGTTGCGAGCGAAGGACATGAATGCCCTGACTAGACTTGCCGTCGGGGCCATCCAGAAACACGATCACATCCATGACTTTCTCGCGATAGAATCCAGCTTTCAGCATTGCCTCCGTGGCTCGATCTAGATCCTCTTCTCGCAAAAGAATATCGACATCCCGAGTATTTCGGACCGCACCATCGTCGATGGTCGCCACCCAGGCCGCCACTGCATTACCACCGATGACGGCATAAGGGATCCCAGCCGACTCGAGTGCATGACAAGTCCGATTCAAACGCTCACGTACTTTTTCCACAGCAGCAAACATCCTATCAAAAACGCCAGATTCCTCACGGACCGTTCCGAATTCACTTTTCACATCATTCATGCGTTTCCCTCAATCCTGTCGCAACCACACAGTATCACCCGGCATCGGTCATCAACGGTCACGATTCTAACCTATCCAATGGGTTCCTTCCTCAAGCGAGGGAGGCTTTGCCAGGGACAATCGTTTTCCGAGGTGGTGCCACCCAGCAAAATTTCCGCATGTACGACGAAGCTGAGATTTGCGATTCCGACAGCAACGAAACTGGCGGAAGGATGCTGTCGATCATGCTCCCATCCTTTGACGCGAGCCTCTTGCGACTTGCGAGGATTCTGTAAAGCCTTGGCCAGTAATCGCTTACATTGCAGAATGTGACAAGGCACAAGTGGCGTTGTGTCCGACGATTGCAACGGCGCAATAGCCGAAGTGGCTGCTCGGCGCCGTCAATTCACACCACGATTCTTCCACGACCGCTTGGCTGATTTCGACATTGCGCAGGTTCGAATGAAATTCTCGGGCTTCAAATCGGCTCGATCAATCGATTGGTGGCCCAGAGGGTGATTGGCCATCGATGGCAATGGCACGCATCTTGCCCTATGCACTTCCGTTTTGGCATTTAACGGCAGGATGCAGAATAATCCGCACTGCCTGCTGCACAGTCTTTTCGGGCAACGATAGAGTGTTTGCCTTGAAGGACCTTTCGCATGAAGCCGCAAGTGAACGTTGCCACGTCGCAACCGCCCCATTCGTCACGACTCAATTCCATCGCGGATGCGATTAACCGCTCCGCAGGGTTGTTGCCGCGCCAAGGTCCGATCACAAAGTTTGCGTTTCTGAATC
>DNWZ01000057.1 GCA_003506095.1 Planctomycetaceae bacterium
GACGAATCCAGGGGTAACGTTCCAACTGAAATTCGCTGTCAAAGCGTCGCATAATCGTGATCAATGTTCCCTGCTGTAGCGCCGTCATGCGAGTGAAAATTTCCTTGCTTAACATCCGAGCCCGAAACGGCTTTCGTTCCAAAGAAGTCTGCAAGATCGCTTTCAGCTTACCCCGCGGAATCGGCTGGGCGATCTCTTGCAGGCTATTGATCGATTGTCGCAAGATCGCAATCTGCTCCAACGTAAACGGACGCGCGGTCCTGGGTACGTCTTCCGGTTGTCCAACACCATATTCGTCCGCCCGCACGTTTCCCAGTTCGTAACTGGAGGCGGAAGTGACCGCGTGGAAGTCGATCATGCTTGGCGCTTCGAATTCGCTGTCCAAGTTGGCTTGGCTACCACCTTGTTTGGCCTGCTTCAGCAAACTCTCGGCCAAATCCAGCAGCAAGCCGAACGGATAGTGACTGGAAGCGATCGCGACCCCGCAGGAGATCGAAAAACGTTGTACTCCCAATCGACTGAAACAATCGCGAGCAAGCCCGCTGGGTAAATCAGCAATTTTCTGAGCCGTGATTTCCTCAAACCGGCGACATGCCTCCTCAGCAAAACGCAATGCACGTCTAGCGGGCAACACCACCACCAGGTCGTCGCCACCTAACAATAAAATATCAGCTGGCAGACGCCGCACCGAACCCGATAGGTTGTCCTCAATCTCGTCCCGACAAACCTCATCTAGAGCCTCATAGCACGCCGCGTGGATACTGGAATCAACGATTGAACTGAACGCTTCGTACGCTGCGGGGCTATCTAAACTTGGCAACAGCTTGCCCATCGCATTGCCATCGGCATACACCAATCCTAACCGACTTCGGCCCCGGTCCTGGCCTGCAACCTCGTTAAAATCGCGACAACGAAGCCGGCGCCAGAAAGAACCGGATACCCACTGATCCCCGTGAAGCTCTGACAAATGCCGCAACCAGCCCTGCCAGGGTGACGACACTGTCTCGGCGACTTGCCCATCAGCCAGCGAGCGCTGTGACTTTAAATTGGCGGCTGCTGAAAGCGCCACTCGGCGCGGCGAACTACGGGAGGCACCTGCGGGTACGGCCATTACCTGCGCTGGCAGGTGAGATGCCGATTGACACTCGCGAAATAACGGCCAGGTATCGACACAAGCATGACGGCTGGCCAGTTCACGTCGCTGCCTCAGTTGCCACTGGGCTTTGGATACTGCCGCTTGGTACGCCTGGTCCCCTTGCCGCTCGACTGGATCCGCATCATGATCCCAACGACCGATCCCAAACAGCAGCCTAGACTGACCAGCGGTCAAACGACTCGCCTCCAGTGCCGCCGCTCGGCACGCCGACTGCACCGCCTGAGCATCCTCGGCTTCGGCCACAAACTGCGCACTGCCACCATTGGAATAAACTGACTCCCAGCGAACATTCGCAGCCGCTTCCAGCCAGTCGGGCAGCAGTTGATTCAGTCGGACCAGCAGACTGCTGCCACCCCGGATTTCCCGCAGCGGGTCGGTGCCAAAAACAAATGCCTTGATCCCCGGCACATCGAAAGAGACAACAAATCGTGGCATATAGCAAGTGGCTCCTCGGCCCTCAAAGAACAGGCAACAAAATCCAAACTGAATGAACCAGGGTGACTCGTCCCACCTGAAAGTATAAACCATCCGGCTGCAAACATGTGTCCCCACCAGGTAGCTCCATGATTCAGCAAACGCCTCGGCGTGCGTGTTCGTGACAAAACCAACCCATTTTGCCTCCGTTTTTATTGCTGCACCTTTGATCACAGCATTCCGGCACACCCACGAACAACGCAAGGTGCACGTTCAAAACTTAATGGCGTAACTTCATCAAGTAAACCAGGTCATTGAACGCGACGGCAAGATTCGGTTGCACACACAGAAACCAAACACGGATCATAACAGCCGACATGGCGAGAATCGCGATCGACAACAACCCAAACGGCCGCACATTTTCCGATTTATTCGGTTGCCTACGCTTTTAATCGCATTCTGTCTGAAACCATTGAAATCGATCACAAATTCGCTTCCATTGGATCGCCGCGACACTCTTGGTGCGTTGGTCGGCACCAAATAACCATGAACCAAAGCGTGCGAATGACTAAAAGTTTTGAATGATTCGATCAAACGGCTATCCGAGATCGATTGGGTACCGGGTACATGGTGAGTCACCACGACATAAGGACCAACTCGAGACTCGAACCCATGCCTCAACCATATCACCGATTCATGGTGGATACCAATGGAATCATGCGGCTCAATTCCGGTATCGCATGGTGGTAAAACTCGTGGCTCCCGAGCACATAAATCAAAGGGATATCGGGCCTGTGTTCACGGATCCACTCAAAAAAACCTCGTTTCCCCAGATCGACGTCACCGGCTAAGTCCAGCACCTCCACATCTGTTTCCAATTTTGGTAACACGAATGATGTTTCTACTTCATCGTGGTCAAGATGAAGGTCCGACCATACCGATATTCGCATCGAATCTCTCCCAAAACCCAAAACCTTTTTTCCCACGATCGTAGTTTTTTCTGATTGAGTGCAACCAATCGCTTCCAGAGGTAACGGGCGCTAATGGGTAATTAGAGACTCGGGCGGAAACGCGGGCGTGGAACACACGCTCCTGCACTCCAGCGAACGCCCCAGTCATCAAGCAAGTGCCAGATCACGCCGCCAGAAACCGACGTGCCATTGGCCTGACTTACAGAGTCTCCGCATCAACACCATACCAAGATGAACAACCGGTCTCGTCGTTTGCATCGAACGAAAACTCCCCACGTTTCCATTCGTCCAAGTTTTGCAACGCCCAATCTCGGAATTGGCCGGGCTGATAATCATCCCATTCGTTTGGATCAGGCCAAAACACCTTGGTCATTCGATCCAGTTGGATAAAGTCGATCAACTTCGCCAACGACTCTCGATGGCCGAACAGGTAGATGGCGTCAAAATCCTTGTCGCCGAAATCGGTGAACGAAATGAAGACATGGCCAGGCATTGTATCGTGGATTGCGAAGGTTGCCATGTTAATCATCAATTCCCGCAGTTCGTACCAACCTTCGCAGTAGCCCCGAAATAGACGTTTACCATGCTGAAAGGCCACAAGAAAAGGCCGGTGGTAGTAAACTTCAGAATCAGAGTCAAGCTTTTTCAGCGACTGGGCGAATCGTTCATAGAAGAGCTGGGGATTAAAGGCTTTGTGCGATAGATTCTTCAGTTGATTTACATGGCAAGCCACGGATGCCCTGTTGACCCTGCTGAATTCTTGAACTGCCTTACCCATAACGTTTGCTTGGTACAGAATTGGCGATACTGTACAGGTATCGGAACTGAGCTGGCACCATCTTTTCACCAGTCTGGAAGCTGTGGCTTGATCGATCCAGTGTTCGTCTCGCAGAAAGTTGATCAATTTCTCGTTCGTGATTCCTATGAATTGGCACCACTGATCCATGCGTTTCATTTCAATCCCACCTCTGTCGTTGCTCTTCGCGAACGAGAACCAACGTGGGACAAATTTCGGATAGGCGACCGGGGATCGAATTAAGAGCGATTCCCATTGCCATTCGCTTCCGGGCGGACGCTGCGTTCGCACCTGCTTATACGCTTGACGCCATCGGTCACCCGTTAATCCTCGGAGCGCTTCCGCTTCAAATTGCTGATGTTGAACGACAAGCTGGTAGTATCCATAAATCTTTTCAACAATCTCAAAATCATCCAGGTGATTGGACAAGCTCGTTTCTAGCCATTTGCTCGGCAAACACGCGGTATTGGCGGCTAGAGGAGCTTCGGTAAGTATTTTCAGCAACCGTTCCCGGTCCAATAACGCACAAAGGGGCTTTGGAGACAGGCTTTTCAACCCAGGCAACCGCCGCAACCGCCGCAACCAGGGAGCAAGAATCGCGGTAGGCACGCGACCGACCGCACGTTGAAACTCGGCTTGCAATGAACGCAAACGCTGATGAACGCCAGACCATCGTTCGAGGCACAACGACTCGCTGCGATCATGCGCC
>DNWZ01000188.1 GCA_003506095.1 Planctomycetaceae bacterium
CGCCAGTTGAACCAAAATTGCGGAATTGAACGGTTGATCCGGTCAATCGGGTTAGAACTGTCGCAACCAAGATTCGCCTTCGACCGATCCTGCCGATTCGTCGGCCAATTGTTAAAAAACACCCCCCTAGGCGCATTTTGAGCCTTTTTCAGCCAAAAATCGCATTTCTTTCCAGAAACGATTCCAGGTAGGGTCAGCCGAAATGATCATTGCCTTCGGCTAGCTGACATAAAATCAAGACTTGGGCTCATGCCAAGGCAAAAGATTCATGACGGTTAAGATTAGGTATTTGCGAGGTTTTCACGATGATTTGACGATATGAACCCTTCGGACGACCGCTTATTTGTAACGATGGTCGAATCGGCCATCGCTGCCCCGCCGAGCACTGAACAGTCCGTGTCTTGCCCCTAGACTATCAACCCCTGCAAGCCAATCATTTCAATCGGTGATGTGACGCAAAGGAAGGTTGTGCACGCAAGGCAACGGAGTCGAACCGATTCATTTGAAAAGCCGTCCGCCAGTTGCCAGTCGCATTCATTGATGGAAACCTGCAAGCCATGCCAATCCTAAAATCCGAACCCGACTGTTTTCCTATCGATTTGCTCGAACAGCCACAAGTTGACGCATCCTGGTGGGCTGTCTACACACGGTCGCGGCAAGAAAAAATGTTGATGCGCAGTTTGCGGGAGGCGGAAATTGCGTATTATTCGCCGATTATTCCACGTCGCTACAAATCACCAGCTGGGCGAGTAAGAGAATCATTCTTGCCGTTGTTTGCCAATTACGTCTTCGTTCGCGGCGATGAAATGGCACGCTACCATGCAGTTTGCAGCGGTTGTGTCTCAAGAACCATACCGGTGGTCGATACCGTTCAACTCGTCGAAGACCTCTGCCAGATCCACCGTTTGGTACAAACGGGCGCACCGCTTTCGCCGGAAGCGCGAATCGACACGGGCGATTGGGTGCGGGTAAGAAGCGGGCGTTTTGCGGGTTTCGAAGGCCGGGTAATCCGCCGCCATCAACAAACACTGCTGATCGTCGAAGTTCGTTTCATGAATCAAGGCGCATCGGTAGCGTTGGATGATTGCCAGTTCGACTTATTGTCCAAGGCTCCTGCATCGTAGAATGTTAGCAAAAGGATCTTCGCATTCGCCCAATGGATATCTGGCTACATCCGATACGCCACAACGGGCCACTCGTTGATCGCAGGATGCTTCATTGTGCAGTGCAACTTATGTCCGTTTTGGTCTTGGGATTTTCGCCTTCGTGGTGCCGGTCGGTTTCCCCTTACCTCGTCGCCCTCTCTGATTCGCGCCGCTCGATGCGGGCGACTTCTCAAGCTCGATGTCCGAAAGCGGCTTTCCGATGTGCTCTTNNGCATTTCTTGCTCCAACGCTTCGACATACTCAAGCGTGATGTATTGACCTTTGGATTCCGACCTTGCCGCGGTTTCGGTCCGCCGATGCTTGGCCGCATCGGATTCGATTCCCGACCGCATCGTTTTTTTAATCGACATCGGTGTGATACCGTGCTTTAAGTTATAAGATTCTTGAATCTCGCGGCGGCGGCGAGTCTCTTCCATCGCCGCCCGCATCGAATCGGTAATCTTGTCCGCGTACAAGATCACCTTCGCATTGACATTTCTTGCTGCGCGACCGATTGTTTGAATCAGGCTGGTCTCGCTGCGCAAGAAACCTTCTTTATNNGTAAATCGAGCCCTTCACGCAACAGGTTGACACCAATCAGGCAGTCAAACCGACCGGCACGAAGTTCCTGCAGCAGATCGACGCGTTCGAAAGCGTTCAATTCGCTGTGCAACCAACGGCAACGGACATTTCGCTCTTGCATAAACGTTGCCAAATCTTCTGCCAAACGCTTGGTCAGCGCTGTCACGAGCACGCGCTCGCCGCCTTCGGCTCGTTCACGGATTTGCTCCAACAGATGATTCACCTGGCCGCGGGCCGGTACCACCTCAACGATTGGATCAAGCAAACCGGTCGGACGAATGATCTGCTCAACAACCTCGCCGCCCGACTTGTCCAGTTCATACTCCGCAGGTGTTGCCGAAACGAAGCAGATTTGGTTGTTTTTCGTTTCCCATTCTTCAAACTTCATCGGGCGATTGTCCAATGCGCTTGGCAGACGAAAACCATGCTCGACAAGCGTCATCTTTCGGCTTCGGTCGCCAGCATACATCGCGCGGATTTGCGACACCGTGACGTGAGATTCGTCAATGAAGGTGACAAAGTCTTCTGGAAAGAACTCGTACAGCGTATCCGGTGCCGCCCCCGGCGGTTTGCCAGACAACGGACGACTGTAGTTTTCGATGCCCGGACAGTGGCCAACTTCCTGCAACATTTCGAGATNNCGGATCATTCGAATCGCTTGCTGGACACGACTCTCGGGCATAACAAAGTGCTTTGCGGGGTAGATATAAACATAATCAAGCGTTTGAATCACTTCGCCCGTGATTGGCTTGATGATCGATATCTGTTCGATCTCGTCGCCCCACANNACATTTCGATCCGATATGCGAATTCTTCATAACTGGGCCACAATTCGATCGAATCACCGCGGACACGAAACTTGCCACGCTCAAAGCTGATGTCGTTGCGGTCGTACAGCACTTCAACCAATTTCATCAGCAAGTGATCGCGTCTTAGCTTGTCACCTTTGTGCAAACCGACGACCAGTTTCTTATATTCGTCGGGCGACCCAAGCCCGTAAATACTGCTGACCGATGCGACGATAACGACGTCACGTCGGCTGACCAGTGAACTGGTCGTTGCTAGACGCAGGCGGTCGATTTCCTCGTTTATAGAAGAATCTTTTTCGATATAAACATCGCGTGCCGGTATGTACGCTTCGGGTTGATAGTAGTCGTAATACGAGACGAAAT
>DNWZ01000131.1 GCA_003506095.1 Planctomycetaceae bacterium
AAGGTCCCCATCATGGGTCGCTGATTGAATTGGGCAAGGAAGAGTTTCACGCCGAGCTCGTCCATGACGACAAATCCGTCACGATCTATGTTCTGGACAGCGTTGCAAAAAACCCTGTTCCTGTCGATGTCAGCGAGGTCGTAATCAACGTCTTGCATGACGGCAAGCCAGAACAGTTTAAGCTTGCTGCCGCGCCCCAAGAGAGTGATCCTAGTGGTAAATCATCCCGATTTGTCGCCAACGATCCTGAGTTGGCCAGTCATTTGGACGATGAAGCGGCTGCTCCCAAGCTGGCGATTACCATCAGCGGCAAATCTTATAGGGGTACTATCACTCATGAGCATGACCATGCCCACTAGCGATGAATTGTCTTCCAGGGATCATGCGACAAGTAGCTTGACTGGCAGAATTGCACAGTTTTGAGTACAATGAAGCCATGAAATCTCCAATTCTCATCTTGCTCTTGATCGTCAATTTATTGGCGTGTCCGGTGCGCTGCCTTTCGTGTGAAACGACCGCAGCGGTTGGGACGGAGTGTGCGCCAGCGGCATGTTCTTGCTGCTCGCATGCCGATGAGGCTCCGGTTTCGGAAACGCCCGAACCGTGTGGAGATGACTGCAACTGTCAGAATTGCATCTGCGAAGGTGCAATTAACGATGCACGTGTCGAACTGTCTGACGTGCAGATTTTGGTCAGTTGGGAGCTACCAACGCAGCATTTGATGGCTGCCGCGGTTGCTAGTCATTCTAATTTCTCTCCGCGACGAGAGTTTGCTCCGAAAGGGCATTTTCTACATGGTCGCGATAGGTGCATTGCGCACCAGTCCTGGCTGATTTGAGCCATTCGCATAATCGGAAACTGTTACAAGCGGTCCTTAAACGGCTCGTTTGTTTCACGTTGCTGATTCTCTCTTAAACCTATTTGTCGTGCTATTGGTTTTCTATCGTTTGTTGCTGCTGCGCGAAGTGTCAGCGCCGCTGCGAGTCAATCTGCTTGCTCTATTAACAATCAAAATATGCTTCTCCCCTGGGAATACGGTGTTCGCAATTTGGCTCGACGGCCAGTGCGGACGGCATTGACGCTCGTTGCCTTGGCAACGGTCGTGATGCTAGTGTTCGTCGTCGTGGGATTCATTCGGGGACTGGAACAGTCGCTTGCTGTCAGCGGTGATGAGAACGTCGTGCTCGTTTATTCTGTCAACTCGGAGGAGAACATCGAGAACTCATCGATTGCAGCGCGAACACCCTCGCTGTTGGCTGCGAGCTTGGATTCGGCGGTCAAGCGATACGGCTTAGTGCATGTTTCGCCAGAGTTGTATTTAGGAACGCGGGTGAAGACCGAAGAGGGCGAGGCTGGTTTGGGGCTTGTACGCGGAGTGAGCTTGGCAGCGCCTCTGGTGCGTCGATCCGTCAAATTGGTCGAAGGCGATTGGCCAGGGAATGGCGAGGTCATCGTTGGACGGTTGGCCGCTGCCAAACTTGGCAGTTCCAACAACGCTATGGCCGTTGGCAGAAGTGTCGAGTTTGAAGGACAACGCTGGAAGATCAGTGGGCAGTTTGCAGCTGGCGGTGCCGCATACGAGTCTGAAATTTGGTGCAAACTTGCCGACTTTCAGGCCACGACAAAACGACAAGATTTGAGTTTGGTTGCGATGCTGCTATCGCCGGGCAGTTCTGCAGCAGAGGTAGAGCTGTTTTGCAAAGAGCGCACGGATCTGGAACTACGAGCACTGCGTGAAACGGATTACTACGCTTCGCTACAGCAACACTACAAGCCGGTGCGAATGCTGGCGTGGTTCGTCGTCGTCTTAGTGTCCAGTGCGGGAATCTTTGCGGGTTTGAACATGATGTACGGTGCCGTCGCCGGCAGAATTCGCGAGATCGCGACGTTGCAGGCGATTGGCTACCGCCGACGCGCCATCTTGATCAGTTTGGTCCAAGAGGGCGTTTTGTTGGCCGCAGCCGGTTCGTTGCTGTCGGGCGTGATCGCGCTGACGGTGCTCAACGGGATGGCGGTACGGTTCACAATGGGTGCGTTTACGTTACGCATCGACAGCGTCGCAATCTTGATCGGCTGTGGCGTTGGATTGTTACTAGGCGTCTTGGGTGCGTTGCCCCCGGCGTTAAAAGCGTTGCGAGCTGAAGTCGCAACGAGTCTGAAGGCTGTTTGATTTAACCTAAGTGAGATTTGAAATGAAAATGCTTTTCAGTTTGGGAATGTTGAGTTTGTCATTGCTTGCAGTTGGCTGTGGACCGTCGAAAGTGGCGACCGTAAACAACGAGGTCGATACAAAGTCGAATGCGCAGTATGTCGCGAATACCGAGCCTGCCGGAGCGATGCCAGTCGGCGAAGCTCGCGAAAAAATCGAAGATGGTCAAGAGGTCACATTGGTAGGCTTGATAGGTGGTTCGAGCAAGCCATTTGTAGACGGTCTCGCTGCATTCACGATTGTCGATCCGAAAGTGCCTTATTGTGCGGACGACGAGGGCTGTCCGACACCGTGGGACTACTGTTGCCAGACCGAGGCGGTGAAGGACAACATCGCTACGATTAAGGTTGTTGATGAGGCCGGAAAGCCGGTGGCCGGTGACGCTAAGGAGATGCTGAAGGTTAAAGAACTTTCAACAGTGGTTGTCCAGGGTAAGGCAAAACGTGATGACCTGGGCAATTTGACTGTTGCGGCAAGCAAAGTCTTTGTGCGGCCGGGCAAATAGTCATGAAGAACGGCCCACTTAACCTCAGCACTCCGCCACTTGACCTCAGTCAGTTGGCGATCGATCGCGCACCGCTCGGCGAGACGACATCGATGAAGCCACGCCGCAAACGCTGGGTGACTCGATACGTTTTACCGATTGCAATCTTGCTCGGTTTTGTTGCTTTGTTGGGGGTGGCAGCGGGCCGACGATTGTGGCCGTCAACCTCTGTGACCGTGGTTCCGGTCATTGTAAAGCGAGCGGAGTTACAACAGGCCGGGACGACGCTGTTTCAGTCGCCAGGATGGATCGAGCCAAGACCGACTGCAATCAGCGTCGCAGCGCTGGCACCGGGAGTGCTTGAAGAGCTATTAGTGGTCGAGGGCCAGCAAGTTAAGAAAGGGGAAGCGATTGCTCGGTTGATTTCAATCGACGCTGAATTGATGGTGGAGCAAGCTAAAAATTTGCTCGCCATCCGTGAAGGTGAAGTCAATCGTGCAAAGGCCGAACTGGACGCAGCAGTGATTCGCCTCGACAACCCGGTGCATTTGCAAGTTCCACTTGCTGACGCACGAAGCACCCTGGCGAAAGCTCAAACGGAGCTTGCCAAGTTGCCATTTCTGATTACTGCTTGCGAGGCAAGAGTCGAGTTCACGCTCAGAAGCATGGAGGGAAAACGTTCAGCCGGAGCATCCATCTCGGAAAGAGTCATCGCCCAAGCCGAAAGCGAATATGCCACCGCTCACGCTGAGTTGCAAGAACTACGCAGTCGAGAACCGAACCTGGAACGCGAGGTCGATGCGCTAGCCGACAAAGTGAAAGCGATCGAAAGTCAAGCGAAGCTGCTGGTAGAAGAAACGCGACAGGTCGAAGAGGCCAAAGCTAAGTTGCAGTCAGCGGTTGCGATGCGTGAAGAGGCAAAGTTGCAAGTCCGCCAAGCTGAACTGACGCTCGAACGCAATGTAATACGTGCACCGATGGATGGTCGTGTGCTACGTCTGATTGCGGCTCCAGGCACTCGCGTGATGGGACTGGAATCAAACGCGGGGCAAAGTTCGAGCACGGTGATCGAGATGTACGATCCCAATCGGCTGCAAGTAAGAGCCGACGTCCGATTAGAAGACGTTCCCTTGGTGACACGTGGCCAACTCGTCGAGATCGAAACGGCGTCGACCAAAGCGGTGATTCATGGCCGGGTCTTGCAAATGACAAGCTCAGCCCACATTCAAAAGAATACATTGGAAGTGAAGGTCGAACTGATCGACCCGCCACAGGCAGTCGGGCCTGAGATGCTAGTCACAGCAACCTTTCTAGCTCCTATCGTCGAAAACCGATCGCAAGCGGCCACCGAAGCGGAACGGATGTTTGCTCCAAGCCAACTCGTCCAGTCTGGCGACTCCGGTGCATTCGTTTGGATAGTGGATATGAACGATGTCGCACAACGACGAAGCGTCGAA
>DNWZ01000781.1 GCA_003506095.1 Planctomycetaceae bacterium
TGTTTCGTGGGAGTATCGATCGACATATGGATTGCTAGCCTGTCGCGGACGAATCGGCTGGGTGCTATCGCAACCGGCGTGGGTCAACAACTTGAACGTATTGGAAAACGTCTTACTAAGACAAATGCACCATACGACCATTGCACGCAAACAACTGCTGGCCGAAGCACAAGAATTGGCTTATGCGGCCCAGCTATCAGAAGTCCCTTCGAGCCGAATGGGCGCCTTGGAAGTCAGCACTCTCAGGCGTGCGGAGTGGGTCAGGGCGTTTCTTGGTAACCCAAGATTGGTAATGCTGCATCGCGCCTTCAATGGGATTGAACACACGCATCGCGAGGCACTGACTAAGATCGTGTGCAATGCACTGAAGCGTGGTGTTGCCATCCTGTGGCTGGCCGGCGCTCGCGATGAATTGATTGCGGCAAACGGTTTGGCGTCTCGTCAATACGCCATGACGGGGCCCAGGATGAAGCGAGCGGAGGTGATTCGATGATCCTTTCGCGTGGGCACAAACTCCGCTACGCCAACCAGTTCGTTGGTGCATTTATCCTATTAGTCGTCGGCTTGCTGTTTGTCGGCATGGTTGTTTTGATTCGCAGCAAGGACTGGCTTACTCCTAAGTTTCCAATCGTAGCCTATTTACCCGAGGATGAACTCAACGGTCTTCAAGTCAATACACCAGTGCAGATTCTTGGTGAACGTGTCGGCAAGGTGATTGACATTACTTATGAGACCAAGCAGTCTGCAGAGCTCGCGGCCTGGTGGCCACCGAATGAACGGCCTCCGACGCATTTCTTAAGAGTGGATATCGAAGTCGCCGCAGATGCGATTGAGCGACTGGGGCCCATGACACCTCGAATCTATGTGCGTCGGCGGATGGCCGGTGTAGGCGATGTTTATTTGGAATTGATGCGAGGACGCGCCACCCAAGATTTTTATGTGATCCAGCCTGAAAAGTCGGCTCAGGACGAAATCCGAACCATGACCCAATTGATGGGTGAAGTTCAACGCGACTTTGAGATCATCCGTCAAAACTTGGAAAGATCGGCTGCAAACTTTGATGAATCCAACTCGGATATTATCAAAACCAGCCAACGGGTCAGAGAGCTATCGGAATCGTTGCTAGAGCTGTCCCCGAAACTGCCTAAGTTGGCCGAATCGGTTGAGCGGACTTCGGAGGATATGCGCGTTACCAGCGAGCGATTCCGCGAAACGACGCAGGAGATCAGCCAGTCCAATCGCCAACTGCAGAACGTTTTAACGGATGCCGAAGAGGTGTCGCCACGATTGTTGCCGATCGCCAAACAGACCGAGCAGTTGTTGCAAACCAGCCAAGTCGTCGCGGATCGATTCAAGGACGAATCGGAATCGTTGCCGGGAACGGTCAATCAGTTTCGTGACACCCTTGGCGGATTTCAGGATACCGTTGGCGAGGCACAGGAGGTGATCGATGGGTTGCGACAGAATTGGCTGATACGAAAGCATGTTGCCCAGCCCGAACAGCCTTCGCGCGTGTCACCGTCGAAGGTGCGCGTGGGAGGCTTCTCGCCGTGATGCCACTTCATCAGATCGCAACTGCTCCGGCTTGTCGCGCCGCCCTAGCCACGTGCGTCATGATCGCATTGCTGGCAGGATGCCGCGCCGGCGGATCTGGCGCCGCCGATGTCGACCGACCGCTGGCCAGGCAATCGCGTCAGGCTGTCGAGTCGTTTCACTACGGTTATGACGACGAAGCGATTGAGCATTATCGATTGGCAATTCGGCGGGCGTGGGAATTGGACGACGCCGAAGCGATCGGAAACACCGCCTACAATTTGGCCGCCTGCTGGGCCGCGATGCAACAGTTCGAGCCGGCAAGACAGGCCCTCGCCGAAGCGCGAGCGGAACTGCGGCGCAGCGGACAAAGCGAAGTCGACGCGTGGTTGCTGGAAGCGAAAATTGCACGCGCCCAAGGTCGCCTTGGCGATGCGGCTTACTTAGCCGATTGTGTCGTCGCGCCGATGATTCGTCGCGACCCAGCTTGCAATGAATCCTGTAGCGACAAAAAGGAAAGTCGGTTGCTGGCCATGGTGAGTCGTTGTCGCGGTCGGATCGCAAAGTGCTTGGGACACGACGACGCACCTGACGCTTGTGAAGGCTACAACGTATCGCTGGCGATTTTCAAGGCGAACCTGGCGATGGACAGTGGCGACATTCCAGCGGCACGCGAGTCGATTTCTCGTGCTCGGCAAACAGAGGTTGCCCAGACCGATCCGGCGGCACGAGCCGAAATTGCTGCTGCCCAAGCGAGATTGCTGTTGATGCTGCAACGCCCCGAAGATGCAGCCCAGCGATTGGATGACGAGGCTGGGTGGTTGCGTGAATCGGGCCATTTACGAGAACTGCCGATGGCCACGTCATCGGCCGCCGAAGCTTTTTTGCAGGCGGGCCAACCGGTCGAAGCGTCTGAGCGTTTCTATCGCACGGCGCGTTTATTGTACGGGCGAGGCGATTTATTGGCGGCACTGTTTTTCCTCGAGCGGTCGATCTCGCTAGCTGTCGAAATGAACGAATCCGACCTGCAGTTGCGAGCCGCGTTTCTGCTGGAAGAGATCGAACGGGAAAATCGCAAACGTAAATCGACCGATGCGATCAAACCGGAAGAAATCGATTCGTTGCGCTCGACCAGCCAAACCGATTCGACTGGGCCGATAGAACCACTGCCCGTACCCACGACACCGCCGGAGCCTGAGGAAGCCCCACCGCGAACCTCCAATGAGTGAGCTCGCATTGAGGGGCTTGCAAAGTTCAGAACCGAGAAATCACGCCTGCTTTTTCGAGCGGGTGCAGGCCATAGAGGCCTTGCGGTTCGCCTTCGCCGCTGGGGAACATTTTGCCGCGATTGGCTAGCGTTTTGGGGTCCATCGAATCGCGAAGTCGCCCCATCGCGCCGAGGCTGGCCGGATCGAACATGCTGGAAATGAAATCGCGTTTCTCCAGCCCCACGCCATGTTCACCGGTGATCGATCCGCCGAGCTCGATGCACAGCTTGACAATGTCTGCGGCGACTAATTCGGCACGGTGCAGTGCGCCATCGATTCGTCCGTCGTACATGATCAGCGGATGCAGATTGCCGTCGCCGGCGTGAAAGACATTGGCGACCGGAATGCCGCTCTGGGCGCTGATTTCGCCTATTCTGCGAAGGGCGTAACCGAGCAACCGACGCGGCACGACGCCGTCTTGAACGATAAAGTCGGGACTTAGCCTTCCGACAGCCGAGAAGACGCTTTTGCGTCCGTTCCAGATCGCCAAACGGTGCTGGGGCGATTGGGCCACTTCGATCGCGCTGGCACCGCTTTTTCGCAGCAGCTCTGTCAAAGTGCCTCGCCCGGCGGCGACCGATTCGGCGGAACCGTCGAGTTCGACAATCAGGACCGCTTGGCAGCCGTCGGGATAAGTCGCACCGACACCTTCGCGGGCGGCTCGCATCGACATCGCGTCCATGATTTCCATCGCGCCAGGCAACAACCCCGCAGCAATGATCGACGCAACCGCTTCGCCCGCCTGTTCGACGTCGGCGTAACCGGCCAACACGCAGTGAAAGACTTCCGGTGGCGGTATCAATCGCACGGTGATTTCGGTCGCTACGCCCATCGTCCCTTCGCTGCCGCAGAACAAACCGAGCGCGTCGGGCCCTTCGCCTTCGAGGCTTTCACTGCCCAGCGTCACGACTTCGCCATCGGCCAGCACGACACGGCAGCCAAGGATGTGGTTAGTCGTCATGCCGTATTTCAAGCAGTGGGCACCGCCCGAATTGAAGGCCAGATTTCCGCCGATCGAGCAGACTTGCATGCTGCTGGGGTCGGGAGCGTAATGCAATCCGTGCTGGGCGGCTGCGCGGACGAGTTTGGCCGTAATCATGCCCGGCTGGACCACAGCGAGTCGATTCGCGGCATCGATCCGCAAGCAACGATTCATGCGATTCAGGGCGATCACCAGCCCATCGGCGACCGGCACACTGCCGCCGGACAGACTGGTCCCGCTGCCGCGAGCAACCCAGGGGATATCGTGGCGAAAGCACCAGCGGACGGCGGCGATAATCTCCTCTTCGCTGGTCGGAAGAACGACCGCACGAGGGCAAGCCGACAAGGCGGTCACGCCGTCGGACTGGAAGACTTTCATCGGACCGGCGGCGGTCAATAAACGATCGCCAAAGATTGACGCCAGTTCACTCAAAGGAGATTCGATCGTGGTTGTCATGTTATTAAGACCGGCGGAACGCACTAGCGCAGCAGGTCGTCGAAGGAAAGTTCGAGTTGTTGGTCGCGGCAGTCGTTCCCGAACTCCAAATACATCTGGCTGGGCTGGATATCCGAACTGTTATGGTACTTGCCTTGGGCGTGCTGGCCGACTTCACCGGTCAATTCGTGAAAGTAAATCTGACAGACCTGCATCGCCGGATAAATCTTCACCGGTTGGATTACAAACATCTCCAGCGTCCAGGTACCGCAGTAGCCGACCGAACCGAGACTGCCGCCGGGGCAGATAAACAACCCCAGCCGGGCAAGTGAACTGCGGCCTTGGATGCGTGGTACCAAATCGCGGGTTTGAGTCTTTTCGGCGGTGCGACCGAGGTACAGTTGGCCGGGGTGAAGGGTCAGCCCTTCGGCAGGAATTTTGATTCGCGTGTAACGATTGGGAGCCGCTGCATCGAGCACCACCTCCTCATAAACCAGCAATTCGTCGTGCAAAGACAGATTGTAGCTGTTCGGATTGACACGCACCGGGTCAAACGGATCGATCACGATCTCGGCGCCCAGACGTCGTCGAATTTCTTCTCCCGAAAGGATCATCTTTTCCGACCACTAGAGTTCCACGGAACGATTTGTGACGCGATGATTGTCGACGTCATGTTGGGTTGATGTCAACGACATGCCCGCAATTAGTGGATAAACTAGACGGGGCGAAGGACTTAGGAGCGAAATCCGAGACAGGGGTTGAATGATGTCGGGTATGGATGATGTGGTCGAATTGCCGGAAGACTTCAGTGGCCAAGTGCGATTATTTCCGCTTCCGGACTTGGTCGTATTTCCCCACGCGATGCAACCGCTGCATATTTTTGAGCCGCGCTATTGCGACATGCTGGAGGACGCCTTGGCCAGCGATCGGTTGATCGCAATGGCAACGCTTGCCGGAGGCATCCAATCAATGCACGCCCAGCAACCGACAATTCATGCAACAGTCTGCATCGGAAAGATAGTCTCGCATGTGGAGACCGAAGACGGCCGACACAATATTTTGATTATAGGTGCCAAGCGGGCAACGGTGCGGCGTGAACTGCTGACCAATCGTTCGTTTCGCATTGCAGATGTCGACGTGGCCAGCGATTTTCATCCGCCGGGCGATATGACGCAATACTTTGTTTTGAAGCGGGAGGTACTGGAAGCCTTCGAAGCAATCATTCCGGCAAGCGCAACGGTACAACAAAACCTCCATGAACTGATGGCAGGGCAAATGGGGCTCGGCCCGATCACCGACATCATTTCTTTCACGCTGCCGCTGGGGACCGATGCGAAATTGTTGCTGTTGGCTGAAGCCGACGTCTGCCAGCGGGCGAGGCTGTTGATTCGAATGCTGCGAGAGCGTTTCATTGACAAGCAAGGTTCTGCCAGTGGCAATTCGGGTACACAGGACACAGTCGGCGGAAGCGAAAAGACAAAACTCGCACAATGGGCGGCAGACCTTGGCGACGGCGGCGATCACGGGTTTCCGCCACGTTTTAGTGTGAATTGACCGTTACAAGCGGACACTGAAATGCGGGGAAAGCGAGACAAGCCGAGGTAAACGCCCGTTGTCGCCGCTTGGCTGGCGGATACCATGACAAGCGGGTATTCCGGCGGTTCCTCGATGGTGAACGATCAACAGGCGTTCACTTTACGTTCGTTCGAAATACGCGTTTAGCGTTCTTAAAGCAATTTGTTCCAGACCACGAGGTTCCTGAGAAATGGAAGCCACCGCTCCGATATGCAAGCTTGATCCCCATCATGCCCCGAAGTCCTGCAGTCCTCTGCCGCCTGCTTATGTCGACAAAAACGAGCCGCGTCCCGAAGGTGTCGATTTAAAGCGAATCGAAGCTGCGGTACGCGAGATTCTGATTGCGGTTGGTGAAAATCCCGACCGCGACGGATTGCTGGAGACACCTGCGCGGGTGTCGCGGATGTACGCCGAGATGTTTGCCGGGTTGCGATACGATGCTGGGCGCCACTTAGCGAAAGTTTTTGCCGAAGAATACGACGAAATCGTACTGGTTCGGGACATTACCTTCTGCAGCATGTGCGAGCACCACCTGTTGCCGTTCACCGGGACAGCCCACATCGCTTATCTGCCCAGCGGCTCGGTAGTTGGTCTGAGCAAACTGGCACGCTTGGTCGACGAAGTCGCTCGGCGACCGCAGGTTCAGGAGCGAATGACGCAGATGATTGCGGATTTGATGGAAGAGCGTCTGCAGGCCCGTGGGGTAGCAGTGGTGCTCGAAGCGTCGCATTCGTGCATGACCGTGCGAGGAATTCGCAAGCCTGGCGCCCTCTGCTTGACATCGGCGGTTCGCGGTGTTTTTCGCGAGGATTTGAAGAGTCGTGCGGAAGTGATGGACTTGATCAATCGCAACCGTTGATCGGCAATTGTTTGGCATGGCCAGCCGGTTCAGCCGGCGGCCTTGGCCGCCGATTACCTTGGATGGGCAAAAAACCGGCGGTCGCAGGACCAATAGGGTGGCGAATTGCTCGCTTGGAGCAACCTTGCTGGTTAAACTGGTAGTGCGGATCAGCTTTGGGTGCGTGGCCGAGAAGAAGTCGGCGAAAATCTCGATTTTTGGGTACCCTCTGCTTCCGCCCCGCGTTTATAGGTTGATCACGCCGCCGGGGGCGTCAAATCGAAGCGACTACTCCAACTGCTAATCCGATGCGAACTTTCCACACATCGACCCTTTTAGTCGGCACCTTTCTGGCTTGTGCTGCGACATTCGCTGGCAAGTCGGCTTGTGCCGCGGAACCGACGTTGCCGCCTCAGGTGGCCGAAATCAATGCGGCAATTGAGCAGCAATGGCGAGACTATGAAATCAAGCCGGCGCCCGATGCCGATGACGCGACTTGGTGTCGCCGTGTTTATTTGGACGTGATCGGTCGGATTCCGAACATGAAGGAACTGGAACAGTTCGTTCAGGATCGTTCGAAAGACAAGCGAGCCAAGCTGGTCGAAATGTTGCTGGAGGATGATCGCTATGCCGAGGAATACGCTGGGCACTGGGCGACCGTTTGGGCAAACATCTTGATCGGTCGCAGCGGAGGTCAGGAACGTGATTCATTGACCAGTCGCGATGGAATGATGAAGTACCTTCGTGACACGTTTGCCGCAAATAAACCGTACAACCAAATGGTTTATGAGTTAGTTACAGCGGAAGGTTCGACCAAACCCGGCACAGAAGGTTTTAACGGCGCGACGAACTTTTTGGCGGATAAGGTAAATGCCGAAGACGCCGTGCTAGCGACCAGCAGCACGTCGCGAATTTTCCTTGGCCTGCAGGTGCAATGCACTCAATGCCACAATCATCCGTTCAACCAATGGAAGCAGCAGCGTTTTTGGGACTTCAATGCGTTCTTCCGCCAGACGCGTGCTTTGCGTCGGTTTGTTTCCGGCACCAACGATGTCGATCACGCAGAACTGGTGAACGAAGACTTTGCCGGCCAGGCAAACGATCCAAGCGACGCCTTGATTTTCTATGAACTGCGAAATGGCTTGGTGAAGTCTGCTTATCCAGTGTTTATTGATGACACAGCGATCGGAACGAGCGGATATGTCAGCGAGGTCAACCGGCGACAGGAGCTGGGACGTTTGATGATGGAAAGTCCGTACTTGGACAAGATGATGGTGAACCGTTTTTGGGCTCATTTTTTGGGTCATGCGTTTACCAAGCCGGTGGATGATTTAGGTCCGCATAATGTTCCGACGCACCCTGATTTGTTGGAGTATTTGGGGACTGAAGTCCGCAAGAACAGTCATGATGTGAAGGAGCTGATCCGTTGGATCACGCTCAGCCGGCCTTACCAATTGAGTGCTCGGCACACGACCATCAATGAGGTGGACGATCCGTCAGTCGGTGAAACGCCCAAGTTTTCTCACTTCTATTTACGTCAGATGTCGGCTGAGCAGCTTTATCAGTCGATGGTGACGGCCAGTGGTGCGACAGCAGCGGGCAGTTATGAGCGTCAGGAACAACAAAGACGCCAGTGGTTGCAGCAGTTTGTGGTTGCGTTTGGCACCGATGAAGGTGACGAAGCGACAACTTTCAACGGCTCGATTCCCCAGGCTTTGATGTTGTTCAATGGCGAATTGACCAACCAGGCGATCAGTGATCGCGATGGCGGGTTTATCAAACGAGTCATGGCAGAAAACAAGGCTCCACGGGACCGGGTCAATCACCTGTTTCTAGCGGGTCTTGCTCGCCGTCCCACACGGGACGAGGGGACGATTGCTACGAAATTGCTCGTTGCCCGCGGTGGGAACGAGGTCGCGATGCTGCAGGACATGTGGTGGGCGATCATCAACAGCAACGAATTTATTATGCAACACTAACCGGCAAGGATTTTCTAATGAACTACTCTGCTTTTTCGACTCCGGCCGGGATGTCCCGCCGACATTTTGCCAAGCACATGGCCGGTTCGGCCGCAATCGCGTCGACCGCGTTTACCTTTGGAAATGCGATCGCCGCCAATGCGGACCAACTGCGTAAGAATCGCAAGTCGGCGATTTTGCTGTGGATGGGTGGTGGCCCGTCGACAATCGACTTGTGGGACCTCAAGCCTGGTGCACCGACCGGCGGTTCTTTCCGGCCGATCAGCACCACGGGTGATATGCAAATCAGTGAACATCTGCCGATGATGGCTCAGCAGATGAAGCACATGTCGATCGTGCGTTCGATGTCGACTCGTGAAGCGGACCACAACCGTGGGCGTTACTACATGCACACCGGTTATGTGCCCAATCCGAATATCGAACATCCAAGCTATGGTTCGGTGATCGCACATGAACTGATCAGCCAACGTCCTGACCTGCAGATTCCGCCATTCGTCGCCGTTGGTGGTGCTGGTGCTGGCCCGGGCTTTCTGGGCATGGCTTGGGCACCGTTTTCGGTAACCAGCAATGGTCGGATTCGCAACTTGGATATGAAGATCGACGACAAGCGTTTGATGCAACGCGTCGCGGCTCTTGACTTGATCGAGAGCGGCTTTGTCAAGCAAACACGTCCCGGTGCGGCCGGCGCCGGCAGTCCCGCTGGTGAACACCAGAAGGTGCTTCGCAAGACACTCGACTTGATGACCAGCGATCAGATGAAGGCATTTAAGGTTGAGCAAGAGCCGGAAGAGATCAAGCAACGCTACGGCACAACGGGATTCGGCCAAGGGTGCCTGTTGGCACGACGCCTGGTCGAAGCCGGTGTTCCGTTCGTCGAAGTCGACTTGGGCGGCTGGGACAATCACGACGGCATCTTCGCAACTCTTGCTGATCGTAAGTTGCCCGAATTGGATAAAGCGATGAGCGCTTTGGTCGAAGACCTGGCTCAACGTGAATTGCTGCAGGACACCGCGATCATTTGGATGGGTGAGTTCGGACGTACACCGCGAATTAACCAAGGTGGTGGCCGCGATCACTGGGCTCGATCGTGGTCCGTGGTAGCAGGCGGTGCCGGTTTGAAGGGCGGCTTGGCTGTCGGTCAAACCAGCAGCGACGGCACCGAAGTGGAGTCGGAACCATTCAGCGCAGAAGATTTGATGGCGACCGTTTGCAAGGGGCTGGGTATTTCACTGGAAACCACCTACACTTCGAAAAATGGTCGTCCGATGAAGATTGCTGGTGGTGGCAAGCTGATTCAGGAGTTGCTGGCGTAGAGCCGCGACAGGCCGATATTCCACGGCCTTCGCGTCTCGTGCGGCATGAGCACCCTCTGTGAGTGATGAAGAAGCCGAGCCGCACCGCTCAGCGGAAGATTTAATCCGCCGCCACCAGGTCGGTGTGTGGCGGTATTTGCGAATGCTCGGTTGCGATGAGTCGTTAGCTGATGATTTGACTCAGGAAACCTTACTCAAGGTTCTCTGTCGAGACGAGTTTACGCAGCATAGCGATCACGCGACCGCGTCTTACCTGAGGCGAACCGCTCATAATCTTTTGATTTCGTACCATCGCAAAGGTGGTCGAACCAAAACGACGATTACATCGGACCCACTGGACGAAATTTGGAACCGCTGGGCAGGTCGTGACCTCAGCGGTGATGAAACTCTAGACCGGTTGAAAGTTTGCATGGAGTCGCTTACCGACAGGGCTCGACTAGCCCTAAAAATGAGATTCGCAGACGAGGCCAGTAGGGCGGAGATCGCTGCGGCGCTTGATATTACTGAACATGGTGCCCGAAACTTGATGCAACGGGCCAAAATACAGCTTCGGGAATGTGTCCAGAGCAAGATGAGTGGAACTGAGTTTTGATGAGCAACAATCCTGACCCTCAATCGCAACCGCCGGTCCAATGGTCCGACGCGGATGACCGGGCGATGGATGCGCTCTTGAAAGAGTTGTTCCGCCACGGCGGCGGTGTGCCGTTTGCTAGCCAAGTCGAGTCAGAAGAACGTTTATCGGTCGGACCGCGAGATTTCACCAACGAGATTTTGGTTCGGTTGCATCAGTCCCGCAGGTCCACAGGCGGTAGCGGTACGAACCGAGTCCATAAGCCGACTGTCGCGGAAAAGCGAAACGGAGTTGTGCTCGCGTTTCGTCTGCTGGCCCTCTTAGCCGCTTCGGTACTCGCATTGGTCGCTGTTCGCGTTTGGAAACACAATGCAGAACAACCGGCAGTTGCATTCAACGGGTCACAACAAGCGGGTGAGCGTGGCGATTCACCGCCAGGGCAATCATCCAGTCACGACCATGCCGTCGCGGCGCCACGGCCGAGTGATCTAGCAAAAATCACGCCCGAAGCCGCGAAATCCGATTCGGCCAGCAGACCTCGCAAAGAGCCGATTGTTCTGAGCTTGGATAATTCGGCCGCAGAGGCCAGCAGGGGCTCTGGCGTAGCCGAAACGGCAATGCTTCCTGCTGGCACGAGTGATCAAAATCCACCGGCAAGCAATCGAACGGCGTCTTTGCAAAAGGCTAGCTTACAAGATTTTGATCGCCAGTTTTTAACCTATTGGAAATCAATTGGGGTCACGCCTGCTCCGGCGGTTGATGAAACGACGTTAGCAAACCGCATCGCGGATCGCTTCGGATTTCGTCCAGGCGTGGGCGACGCTCGAGGTGCAAACGTTGTTGGAAGCGGGGCGAACAGCGTTGGCCAAGTGATTCAAGAACTCGCTTCAAAGGAATTGTTTTCAACGCAGTTGCAAAGCCAATTGCTTGCCGAGCGTTTGGTCAAACAGTTGGCGATGGGGTTAAGCTTAAGCGACCAACGCCAAGAACAATTGGTTGCCAGCGCAGCGAAGGTGATTCAATCTGGCGGTCGGTTCGACCAATGGATCAGCGATTGGGTTGCTTCGGAGACGATACCAATTGAATCACCTGGGTCGTCGACTGCAAAAGCAGCAACGATGGGCGAATGGGTCGCCGGTCGAGTTATAGGTGCAGATGTCGGTTGTGCTCGCTGTCACGATTCGCCCATTGACAGCCGCTTCAACCAGCATGATTTCTGGGCTGTTGCGGCTCTGTTCGCACCGGCACAGACCGAATCACTTTTTTATGAAATGCGAGACGGTCGTCAAAGGGTTGTTTCGCCTAGCGCCCCCAAGCGATGGCTCGGGTTGCGTCAACAACCTGGCCAGCGAGACGCGGATGATGCTTTGCGTATC
>DNWZ01000394.1 GCA_003506095.1 Planctomycetaceae bacterium
GCGATCATCGGCGTGATGGTCGGTTTGCTGTTGCCCGCCGTTCAAGCGGCACGAGAAGCGGCGCGACGGATGCAGTGCAGCAATAACTTGAAACAGATCGGACTGGCCGTTCACAATTATGAGAGCGTCCATCAAACGCTGCCTGGAATGTACTCCAGCGTTGGCTCGGCCGTGGGCAATTTCTCGGTCCAGGCACAGTTGCTGCCTTATGTCGAACAGGCCGCGTTGCAAGATTTGCTGAACTTTGCCAACCCGTTGACAATCGGCTGTTGTCCTGGCGATTTGAGTCCTCCGTTTGTGCAGCCTGCGCGAACGGTTCTGACGATCTTCCGTTGTCCTAGCGATCCTGGTCCGGATGTTTTTCAGGTTACCACGGGAAATCGGGGAGGCGCCACAGGACGAATCGATCTTTACGCCGGCAGCAACTATCACATCAACCAAGGCACCGGCCTTGGCACCCTTTACGACGGTCGTTCGCCGACCGATGGACTCGTTTGGTCGAACTCGCGCGTTCGGTTTCGCGACGTGATCGACGGGCTCAGCAACACGGCTCTTTTCTCCGAATCGTTGCTCGGATTGCCCGACCAGCGTGTTTCAGCCCCGACCTCCAATCGCGAGCGTCGGCGAGTCTGGATCGACGTGGCCTGTGTGTGGATGTCCAGCACGCTGCCGCCAGCCTCGCCAGGGCTGGCAAACGGCTATCAACCACCGCCGGACCCAGCCAATTTTGAAGCGGCCACCGCACCGCTGGGAAGAGGCTGGGGCGGACACCGTGGTGGAGGCTGGATCAGCGGTCGCGAATACTACACCGCGTATCATCATTACCACGGACCGGACAGCAATGTTCCCGACATGGGAACGTGTGGTAACGGCATCTTCGGCGCCCGAAGCGAGCATCCCGGCGGTGTCAATCTCTTGCTCTGCGATGGCAGCGGTCGGTTTGTGACCGCCAGCATCGACCTGACCTTATGGCGCAGCCTGGGCACCCGAGCCGGCGGCGAAGTGATCGCCGATTTCTAATCGGGCCGCTCGCGATTTACCAATCATTACCGTCGCCGACTATCCGCAACAAAACCCAGTTGTCGGCAACAACATCGACTGCTTTTTAACCTTCCTTCAAGAAAGAAAATAAAACATGTTCTTAAAATCATTCCACTCCAACGGATCGTATAGCCCCCTGCTGCTGGCCCACCTCAGCATTCTTATAACTTTCATAAGTGCGACGTCGACAAACGGCCACGATACTTGGGTCGAAGTCAATGCACCAGAAGTGCGTCAAGGCGGTCTGGTTCATGTCGATCTAAAGCTAGGAAATCACGGCAATGATCATCGCGATTTCAAACTACACAGCTTGATCACTCTCGACCACGTTTCGTTATCCGTCGTCGAACCTTGCGGATGCAAAACGGACCTGGTCCCTGACCTGCGTCCTACGGCCTATGAGCCGAAACAGGGCTACTGGACCGGACGCTTCCATCCCAAGAAACCGGGACTTCACACCGTCGCACACCAACTCGACACGTTGCACGGCAAGACGCGCGCGATCAAGAGTGCAAAAGCGTTTTTCCTGGTTGGCCAACCTAACGATAAGATGGCCAGCAACTGGCAACCGTTGGGCCATGCGCTGGAGATCGTTCCGGTCACCAACCCGATCGCCGAAACCGCCACCGAAAAGCCTTTCCGCGTTCGTGTGTTGTTTAACGGAAAACCCTTAGCAGAATCCCGCATCACATCGGTCCCCCGCGGGGAAGAATTATCAGAGGGCTTCGATTCGCGTTATGAGAAAATGACTGACGCAAATGGCGAGGCCGAGTTCGTTCCTTCGCAAGCGAATCTTTATCTGTTTGTCGTGCACCTTCGCAAGCCGGAAGAATCGGGTGAAGGATATGACGGCACGCATTACGCAGCGACCTTAACAGTGTCGATCCCCAACACGCCGCTCCAATGATCATCGCAATGATCAGGTGATTGTCAGTGTTGGCAGTTCTCGCATTTCTGCCCTGGCAGGCCTAATCCTGCCGCAGATGGGTCCTGAAGCAGAACGTGCTCGCCTGGATTGTATCCGGAAACAGGCGGATAGCTGGCTGCGTCCCAAGGCTGCTGATGTGGCACCGAAGGCGTGATCCCGAAATGGCACATGCCCATATTGTCGCACTTCCACTGCTCGACACTTCGTAAGAAACCGCAGCCCGATAACGTGAGCGTCGTTGCAGCTAGTACGGGTAAAAGAATTGAACGCATGGGAACTCGCAGCATGGAGGTGAAAACGCTTCCGCCACGAAACTATGAAGCCTAAAGCAGGAAAAGCAAAAAAAATACTAAAAAATCGATGGGATTCGAACAACGCCAGCGGCTTTTCAGGCGGACCGATGGTTCATCGGGCCCGTCGATCGATGGCAACGCTCGATCCACCCGCCACCACGTCAGGGTTTTTCTCCACGCCTTTCGGCCAAATTAAAATTACCGCTGAAAGGAGTGGAAACGGTACAATGTTTGCCCAACCAACTTTTCATACAGGCTCTTAAAGCATAGGCTCATCAAGGAGATTACGGATGAATCACGCTAAGCACAAACAGTCGTTCCTGGTGTCAGGCATGACTTGCGGCCACTGCAAAGCTGCGGTCGAGTCGGCGATCATTGCAACTGACGGTGTTGAAGCTGCCCAGGTCGACTTAAATGCGGGAAACGCAACGGCAGAGGGGACTTTCGCAGACACCGCCGTCATCGCGTCGATCAAGGAGGCGGGCTACGAGGCCAAAGTGTCAGGTGGCAACTAGCCAAAAACAAAACGCCCGGAGTGCGTCATGAGTAAGGCGGAACAGTCCTTGCAGATCGGTGTCGGTGGGATGACTTGCGCCGCGTGCGTTCGGCGAGTCGAAATCGGGCTTCGTAAAATTCCCAACGTTGCCGATGCAACGGTCAATCTCGCGACGGAACGTGCGTCTGTTCGCTTTGATCAGGATCCCAATCCTGGCGATATGGACGCGGTGCGCAGTGCAATCGCCAAGCTTGGCTACCAACCGGTCGATTTGGCGGTCGCTCGCGATGCCCACGCGCGCGACGATCACGATGTCGAAATCGCGCGGCAGTGGCGAATGTTTGTCGGCGCCGCGAGCTTCACCGTACCGATTGTCGTCCTGGCAATGGCTCCGATGGTGTCCAGTCGCGTCATGGACCTCATGATGCGCTGGTTGTCCATGGAGCATTGGAATTGGATCATGCTTGCGTTGACCATCCCAGTTCAGTTCTGGTTTGGTGGTCGATTTCTTCACCTGGGTGCGAAGAGCCTGTTTTCCAAAGCCCCCGACATGAACTCATTGATTCTGCTGGGCACGATGGCAGCTTTTATCTACAGCACAATCGTCACGATCGTGCCTCAGTGGATATCCGAACAATCTCGCCATGTTTACTTTGAAGCATCCGCAGTGGTGATCACGCTGATCTTGCTCGGCAAGTACCTTGAAACAAAGTCGCGGCATCAAGCCTCTGATGCGATGAAGGTACTGCTTAATCTGGTACCGAAAATGGCGACTGTTGTTCGCAATGGCCAAGCGATCACAATTCCTGCTGAAGATGTACTGTTGAATGATCTTGTCGAAGTCCGCCCCGGTTCTGCAATCGCAGTCGATGGGGTGGTCGTCAGCGGCTCCACTCATATTGATGAAAGCATGGTGACCGGTGAGAGTTTGCCGGTGGCCAAGGAAGCCGGCGATGAAGTCGTTGCTGGCACGATCAACGGCAACGGAAGTATTCAATTCCGCGCGACGGCGATTGGCGCCGAGACGACACTTGCAAAGATCGTTGCGTTTGTTGAATCCGCGCAAGCCTCCAAGCCTCGCATCCAAAGCATTGCAGACCGAGTGGTTGCTTACTTCGTACCAGTGGTCCTCTTAATCGCGCTGATGACCGCACTGGCATGGTTGTACGTGATGCCCGGTGGCTCTGTCGATCAAGCACTGATTCATGCGGTCGCTGTACTGATCATCGCTTGCCCGTGCGCCATGGGTTTGGCTGTGCCGACGAGCGTCATGGTGGGTACCGGCAAGGCGGCACAACATGGCATCTTGTTCCGATCGACGGATGCGATCGAATCGTTGAGCCAGGTTGATCTGATCGCCTTTGACAAAACGGGAACGTTGACCGTTGGCAAGCCACAGTTGTCGCTGTTTAACGCGTTGCCGCCGTTCACCCAAGAGAACCTTCTGTCTCGGTTGGCTGTCGTGGAGCAGCGATCGGAGCACCCGCTCGCTGCGGCCATTGTGGATGCCGCTGCCACGGGGCAAAAGTCACCGCTAACCCTAAATCGCTTTCAAGCGATTGCCGGTGCGGGCGTCGAATCGGAGCTTTCAAACGGCGATCAAGTACTGATTGGCTCGGAAAAACTGATGCGAGAACGCCACATCGACACCGCCACATTCGACGCTCAAGTCGCCGATGCAATGTCCGCTGGCAGCGGCTATTTCTTCGCGGCTGTCAATCATTCGCTCGCTGCGCTGATGGTCGTATCCGATCCGATAAAGCCATCGACGCCGGGTGCTGTCGAGCAATTAAAACAAACTGGTTTTAAAGTGGCACTCATTTCAGGCGACAATCAGCGAACCGCGTTATCGATCGCAGACCGTTGTGGCATTCCAGCAACGATGGTTTATGCCGAAGTGCGTCCCAACGACAAAGCAGAGGTCGTACAAACCCTCAAGCATGGCGGCCAACGTGTCGCGTTTGTGGGCGACGGGCTGAACGATGCCCCGGCATTGACGATCGCCGACGTTGGCATTGCCATGGGCACCGGAACCGATCTCGCAATTGAAAGTGCTGATGTTATCGCGATGTCAGGCGACCTACAAAATATTCCCCGCGCGATCCGTTTGTCGCGGGCGGTGATGTTGAACATCAAACAGAATCTCGCATGGGCCTTTGGTTATAACATCCTGCTAATACCGATCGCGACCGGGCTGCTTAAACCAATAACCGGTCTGAGCCTTTCGCCGATCGCGGCCGGTCTAGCAATGAGCCTTTCAAGTTTCTTTGTGGTCACCAACGCGTTGCGATTAAGGCGGTGGCATTAAGCACCGTTTCGAATAGGCGTAGCGGATGTCGCCGGACTTCCGTTGGGCGTTTGAGCCGTCGGATAGGCTCCAAGCCCGCTCGGCAATCACTTTTGAACTTGCTTGAGCATGTCGCGACACTCTTTCGCACATTCACGACATGATTTAGCGCAAGCGGCCATGTGTTTGTCATCCGGGAACTTTTCGCAGGCCACTGCGCAATCGTCGCAGCACTTTGCACAGCAGTCGAGCATGTACCGTGACAGGGGGCTATTGCGTGCGCAAAGAGTCGCGCAAGCCTTGCAACACTCTGCACAATCTGCACAATCTGCACANNTCTGCACAATCTGCACACATCCTTGCGGTCTCCTGATGCTGCTTTTTACCTTCGGAAAGCAACTTGAGACAATGATCAAAGCAACTGTCACACTCGACTTGGCAGTCGGCACATACCTTAGCACATTTTTTCATCTTCAAATCCTCATGTTCATCGGCGTGGACCATCAATGGCACAATCGCTGATAGAACGATCGCCAAAACAAATGTCGTGTGACTCATAACAAAACCTCGTGTGAAATTGGCATCAATGGCCCCAACCCATGCGAGGCCCTTTCCCATCTGCTAGTGCAGAAAACGTGCCAAAAATTACAGCCAGGAAAGATGAAAAAACCAAGGCTTCTCGGATGGAGAAGTGGTGTTGAGAAAACCGAAGAACACGGGTCGAAATCCGTGCAAGCCCTCATTAGGGTGATGCGTTCATATCGAGGATGAAGATCCCGAAGCCTTGGCCCGCTTCCATCCCGCTTTTTCCGATCGTAAAAGCCAAGNNAGTACCTACCGTCGTCGCTTACCGTTGGCTCGCCCCCCTTGTAGCCTTTGTATTGGGTGAAAAAAGTCAATCGAACGCAGTGCCCGGAGCCGTCCAGGGCGAGTTTCCAAGCATCGATCAAGGGCCAGTGGTTTCCACCATGATCTGCCCTTTCGACGAGCGTATGCTTGCCATCCGGAAATACCCCTTCAACTTCTTCATAGGCATCCGGCGTCTGCGAGATATTGGTAAGCGACTTTGTTTTGAGGTCAAACAGGAACGCCTCGCTATTGGCCGAGTTGCTAATCTCATAACCGGTCACGGTCAGCCGATCATCGTTAGGTGGAACAAAGTTTTGTGTTTCAATCCAACGATGGGGACGCATCGCCTTTGGGAAATCTTCTCGTGCGAGGACCTGTTGGATGTTGATCAGTTTGGGGTTGCCCCCCACATATTCTATTTCTCCTAAAGAAATGCGATCTTGCAAACCGTGCGTCCAGGCAATCTTCAGTTGCCGACGAGAAACCGCTGGGCCTTCATCGCAATGAACACCCAAAGAAACCGGTGGCTTATCGAAAGACTTCGCCATAACGGATAAGTACGATGAACTTCGGGCGTGTTGGCGGGCATCCTTATCAACGCGATCGAATGTCTCTGTCGGACCACTCAGCAGGATATCGCCATTGCTTAGATACAATGCCCTTGTAAAACCATAATGCTTAAAATGGTCGGTACAAGGCCGAATCTGTCCCGTTGCAAGTTCCAGTTCATAGACATCGCCGAACACTTTGCTCAGAAACAAAATGCGCTGACCGTCGTGACTCCAATCCGGACGCTCGCCCCAAAAGGTAACTTGTCGAATGTTGTTCGGAAGATCATCGGCCGGATTCCCTTGCTTTTGCTGTGCGTACAAGTTTTGACACGCTATCAGACTGAACAGGGTGTAGGTTATCAGAGCAAAACGATTGGTCATGGTTTCTATTTCCGCGGGTGTATTCTTGGAAATTGAGTTTTGATAAAGATACAAGCGTCCTCTGTTTTGGGAAACTTACCTTCCCCTAGGATACACCCAAAGCCAGATTGCCTGTGACACGGGAACGAATCTTCACATACTGATACATGAAACATTCACTACCCGCGATCATTTCACGCCTTCGGCGCGGCTAGAATCGAACTCGATCATTCGCGTCTGTTTGAATCGATATTCGTGGTTGCAGTCTTCAGCCGTTCTGGACAACCCACGCTGGCTCCCTTCTCCACCGGTACTCCAGGGAAAAAGGGCTGGAGATGAGGGGGAAAACCGGATGAATGATCGACGTTCGACTTAGCGGTTGATCGCCGAAAATCCCCTCGCCCTCTGCCCATTAAGCCGACTACCAACCTGCTGAGAGACGACGCGCAATGGGAAGGCGTCAATGGGAAGG
>DNWZ01000043.1 GCA_003506095.1 Planctomycetaceae bacterium
CCCATGCCACCCATTCCCATGCCGCCCATTCCACCGCCACCCATGCCGCCCATGCCGCCCATTCCTCCCATGCCACCCATTCCTCCCATGCCGCCGCCTCCCATTCCCATGCCCATTTGAGCTTGGGCTGGAACAGCGGCAAAGACTTCGGGCAGTTGCAGACGCAGCGGTGCGTTGGTCAGATTGCGGACCAGAATGGTCGCTTCGGTGGCATCCTTGGGGACGAACTTAACTTCAATTTTCCCAGCTTTTTCTGCTTCGAACCACGCTAGTGTTTCTTCTTCAACGGCCGCCGCCCGTGGTTCGACCGCACCAGCACCACCGCCCCAGACGAGCAACCATCCGGCCGCGAAAGTAACAGCAAAAAGGTTCGTTCTCATGAGACGAGGCACTCCGAAGAAAAGCAGAAAACGGTGGTTCAGCCGCTCGATCGGGTAAACGGATCGATGGCGGTCGGGTTAGGTTCAGACATCAGTGTAGCTAAGTGGCGACGAAAATACAAAAATAAGTCACTAAGTCGACTTTTTTTCGCCTTTTGTCCTCGTACCGATCACACCAGCCTAAAAGCCTGTCGCAATGCGATGCCTACGCTAAATAACGCTCAATCTTGGGGTAGGATTCCGCCAGACAGGAACGCTGCGGCGTCTGGTTTGGGCAATTCAAGCCCAAATCGCTCGCAGAGCAGATCGAGCAAGTGATCGAGATTGCCGATCTCGATGCGTTCCAAAACCTCGGACGATCGTCGATGAACAAATTCCTTGTTCACGAGTGCATAGCGAGTCCCGTCGCGATTGAGGACTGCGACGATCAGGTTTTTACGGAACTTGGATTCCGGATGGCTGCCCGCCCACCAGTTGGCCATTGCTTGATCGGATTTCGGCATCGCTTCGCCAGTGAACTCATAAATGTCGCTCCACGCATCGCCGTGTCGCACCTGATGCATGAAGGTAGGAACCAGCCGACCGTCGATACGAACGATCCGACGTGTCTCGCCCAGTAACGGCTGATCAACGCCGATACGATCGAGTTCCATCAAGCCACAGGGCGTCGACCCGCCGAGGCCGCAGTCGGCTAGCCAGCGTATGCCATCGACCGTCACGGCGAGAAAAACGTGTGTTCGCGGTGGCGTCGTCCCGGCGGGCGTGTTGTACCAAACCCGGGCCGATAATTCGTCGACCTCGAACCCGACCCGACGCAACACAGCGGCCAACAACGCGTTTTGCTCGAAGCAATAACCACCGCGGCGGCGGCAAACCAGTTTTTCGAAAATCGCGTCGATTTCGATCGACACGGCAAGACCTGCTAACGGATCAAGACACTCGAAAGGTATCGACGTGGCGTGGGCCAACACGATCGACCGCAGTGTTGCAAGTTCACAGGTTGCGACACCGGCGTACCCAATCCGTTGGAAGTATTGGTCTAAGTCGATCATTCTCGGGAGTTTGGAAAAAAGTCAGCCCCAGAGCATCCATTGGAAATCAAACCCATGGAACTCTTCAATAGGCTCCGGCAGCAACGTGGAATGCAATGGCATCTCGCTTAATGACTGGCATTTGCGTCGAACCGTCGCGATCGGCACAAAAAATGGGAAACCGATTTCCATGTCGCTGGCGATGCGTGGCTAAGGCGACCTCGGGCGAATTGTTGTGATCTGACAAATGCCCCAAGCAGGCCCATTGCAGTCGCCTGGCATCACGCATGTCCAAAAGCGTGGCAGCATCGTCGTTTGATATGTGCCCGCCCTTTCCGGAAATTCGATTCTTCAAATGTTGCGGATAAGGCCCGTGTCGCAGCATCCCGTCGTCATAGTTGCTCTCAATCAGAACGGCATCCAATGTGCCGATGACCTTTTGCAGGCCACTGAATACGTGCCCCAGGTCGGTCAATAAACCGAATCGCTGTCCCGAATCGGTATCTTCGATCACGAAACAGACACCCTCGATCGCATCATGAGGGGTTCGCAACGTCTCGATGCGCAGCGAACCAATCTGAAACGTCTCGCCTGAAACAAAATGTTTCGCACGCTCGATTCGACCCGTTGAAGGCTTCGCACGAGTCGCGTTCCAAGTTCGCAGGTTTGCATAGACTGGCAAGCCGAACTTGCGGTGAAACACGCCGACACCGCAAATGTGGTCGCTGTGTTCATGCGATAAGACCAACGCCTGACAGTCGCGAATGTTGTGGCCATATTCGGCCAAACGCGACTCGGCTTTGACACCGCTGATACCTGCGTCAAACAGCAAGCACGTTTCGCCACTCCGGACAAACACACAGTTGCCGGAACTTCCTGATTGCAATGAGATGACTTCCATCGCCGGAGTTTATCGAACCGGATCGTCCAGCGGAAGTAATGCTCCATAGTCCGCCCATCAGTCCCCCCAGACGCGATTCGGGGCGGACCAGGAACGGGCTCTAGGCACCTGACCGACCCATATCGCTCGGGTTGGTCGTTTGCCAAGCGACAATCTTCCGACGCTTTCGAAAACAATATTAATATCAAAAAGATGAAGTCGATTTCATTTGAACAAGCGATGCACTGCATTTCAGCTCTATTTGAAAAGTCTGATCCCGCATCGCAATCTATAAGATTGCCGCCGTCAGCACCCTCCACTCAATGGCGGCATGGACTTTGCCGCAACTGGCGTCTCTTACGAACGTTTTCACTTCGTAAGGAAACACCCAGTATCACTTCATCAGGAGAACCTCTCATGACATTCAGACTCCCTCTCAAGCAATCCCGCGGTTTTGCGGTCGCGATAGCGGTCGGCATATGCCTGATTGCAACTCAAGCGAGCGGACAAACGACTGCACAATCCCCCGCTCAATCTGGCCAATCGATTCGCACCGGCGATGGGATGCTGGCGATTGAAGCCAACCTGCCAGAACAGGTCCGGATCGGCGAGCAATTCACTTACGATGTGACTGTGCAAAATGCCACCGACAACGTCACACTGCACGACATCGAACTGCGGCACGCCGATCAAAGTTCCCTAACAATCGAGTCGATCGCCCAGCAAGACCAAGGCGACCAGAAAAAACTAGCGACCGATAATCAGGATGCCGCGGCCAAATCGTCACAGCAAAACAGCGACAACAAACGTCCCTCGGACGAACCGCAATCCCGATTCGCTAATCCCGCCAATCAACGCCAGTCAGCAGACGGATTCGATGGCAACTCATCATCCGACCAGGCGTTAACGATCCAGGCGCTGCAGCCCGGGGAATCACAAACCTTCCACGTCACCGCATCGGTTGACCAGGAGGGGCCGGTGAAGGCTTGTTTGATGATTACTCATTATCGGCCGTCGATCTGCCTGCAGACGACCGCGATCAAACCGGAGTTAAAGATCACCAAACAGTCGCCGCAACGGAATCAGTTGTGTGAGGTGATCGAGTTGGTTTATACCGTCACCAACGATGGCACCGGTGCCGTCGGCAAGTTTGAAATTCGGGACGATTTGAGCGATGGCTTGCGAACAATCGACGACCAAGAAACGCTTGCCTTCGCCGTCGACCAGCTGAAGGGTGGCGATACGCGTAAGTTCGTTGCACGTGTTTACGCGACCAAAACAGGCGAGTTCCGTAGTCGCGCTTATGCCAAAGCGGTCGATTCGGATTTGAGTGCACGCAGCGAAAACGTCGGTCCAGAGATCGTGGGTGCCCAGTTGCAGGTCGACGTTCAAGGCCGCAATGCCGTACCGAGCGAAACTCCTGCTGTGTTTACGGCCACTGTCAGGAATACAGGCCAAGCTGTTGCGGAGAATATCCAAGTCGCCGTTCATATACCAGAGAATGCAAACTTGCACCGCATCAGTGACGTTCAATTGCGTCAGCGAGATCCATCCCAACTTGCAACCGATCGCCAATCAGGCCAAACGAGACGTTCGCAGTATCGTGGCCAAGTTCAAGAATCGTCGGACCAACCGGCCAGTCAACCGAACGCGGAACAATCCGCCGTCGAGCGTTTGACACGGGGACGTCGATCGGCACAGCAAAGTCAAGCACAGCCGAAGCAAACCGCGGGCAACGCATCGACAAAATCGGGCAATGCCGCTGACCAAAAGACTGAGACGCAGGCCGCGATGCGAGCCGAAGAGTTCTCGATCGAAAGTCTGGAACCCGGTCAATCGGCTCAGTTTGACTACGTACTGACGGCACGCAATCAAGATCGAATCGAGACCATGGTAATCGCCCGCTCAATTTGCAACTTCGATGGCAACCAAGACGTTGCCTACGACGCAACGAGCGAAGACACCGCGACCGCTTCCACGCGTATCATTCGACTGCCGGGTTTGCAGGTTTATACGCTCGATGACGCCGATCCGGCCAAAGTCGGATCGCCGATCACCTATACGATTCGCGTTAAGAATGAGGGTGAAGCACCGGACCAAAACATTCAAATCACAGCAACATTGCCTGAGCAATTGAAATTGGATAATGCTGATGGTCCGACCGAGTCGCAACACGAAGGATCAACAATCACGTTCCAACCGATTGATCAGCTAAACCCCGGTGAAGAAGCCGAGTACACTTTGACGGCGACGGTACAATCCGCCGGTGCCGCTCAGTTGAAGGTCGAACTGGTTTCGCAATCGTTCACCTCGCCGGTCGAAACGTCCGAACCGACGCAGTTGTTCGATCCGAAAGGCGCAGCCACCGGTCAATAATCGCTTGTTGCCGGCGTATTAAGATTTGCCAACGCGGGAGTGCACGGTCACTTCCGCGTTTTTTCATCTCGACTTGATCAATCGTTATGATTCGTCACGTCGATTGCGACAATCTCGTAGCGACGAACTCGGCGGAATCGTCGTGCCAGTGTGTTTCGGTGTATCGATTTGCTGTGATAAGTAAATGCCACCATGACCCGAAACCACATAACTGACCACACACGCAGTCGTGATCGGTATCGCCAATTCCGCACCGAACAATTCAATGCCCATCAACGAACATGCCAGCGGCGTGTTGGCCGCACCTGCGAAGACGGCAACGAACCCGAGCGCGGCGAACACTGCGGTCGGTTGACCGGTCAACCAGGCGAATGACGAGCCTAAAGTCGCACCGATGCAGAACAATGGAGTCACTTCGCCACCTTTAAAGCCCGTTCCCAGCGTGACTGCCGTGAAAACTATTTTCCACGCAAACGCCCAGAACACGACTTTGCCAGGTGTGAAACTGTCTTCAATCAGCGGCAAGCTCAAACCTAAGTAATCGCGATTGCCGACCACCCAAGTCAACAGGATCACCCCAATGCCACCAAAGAATGGTCGCACCCATGGTACACGAACGCGTTTAGTCATTATGTGATGAATCGCATGCGTCAGCTCGGCAAACAGATAGCTGGCAGCACCGAAAATGACACCGGCTAGACCTGCCCAAACGATCAACCAGACCGTAACGTTGGGATAGACGTCAATCATATAAGTATGGTGATGGATCCCCAAGCCGCGACATACCAGATCGCCAACGGTGCTGGCGACCAAACAGGGGACGAGTGCGTCGTAGCGAATCCTGCCGACGGCCAAAACTTCCATCCCAAAGACCATGCCGGCGATCGGAGTGCCAAAAACGGCGCCGAATCCGCCGCTGATCCCGCTGATCAAAATCAACCGCCGACTATCGGGCGAAAGTCGCAACATCCGGCCAAGCCAATCCGCCAAACTGCCACCTATTTGCACTGCGGTCCCTTCGCGCCCCGCAGAGCCACCAAACAGGTGTGTTCCAATTGTCGAAACGACTATCAACGGGGCCATCAGGATCGAAACACTGCCGCCCGTGGTTTGAATCCTTTCCAATAAGAGATTATTCCCCGCTTCGACGTCGCGGCCGAATCTGTAGTAAACAAACCCGATCACCATGCCGCCGATCGGCAACAGATAAAGCAGCCAAGGGTTTGCTTGGCGAGTGTCGGTGGCCCAGTACAATCCGGTTAAAAACAACGCTGAACCGGCCCCGGCCATCACACCGACCAAGATCGCCAAGAAGGTCCATCTAACAAGTGTGACAATGAATGCGAGTCGCGATCCGATTCGGTGCAACATGGCTTCTGCTATTGATCAATCGAGATAAAGCCGAGATGCAATTCGGCGTGTCGCAGTTGCAGACGGATTCGATCCTCTTCGCTCATCGGACCGAACGCAGGACTGGGAAACTTTGCCGGTTCGGTTTTCAACCGCGCCAGTGCCGCACGATACCGCTTCAATCCTTCCTCGATCGAAACATCATCGGCGCCGGTCGTTCCGCCCTTCACGCCCGGTATGTTCACACCGCCTCGCATTCCGCTGCGCAACATACCAGGCAACATCAGTCGCAGTATCCAGCGGATCGGCAACAGTGGCTTGGAAATCGGAAAGCCGTTGTATCCATATTCGATCCACGCCGCTAAGTGGGACAGGATCTGGCCCACCGTCCAGTTGCCCGTCGTGGCGATCGCACCTCGCGCATCAGCCGCCTCGATCGTATCGAGATCGGCCAGCAAGGCATCGATTGTTTCAAATCGCAATTTTCGACGTTCGACGTTTCGTGTGTTTACCATGAACAGGCGGACCGAGGCTCAGAGACTTGCGAATGCGACTTTAAGATACAATGCGTTGGCGTTTGCTGGTTCGCACAAGATAGCCGCTTGACCGGGTTACTGCGACACGTTGCCTGCACCACGCCCACAATTTTTCACAGCCGAGATCGAACCGAGGAAAAACGGAAATGAATCACCAGCCACTCGCAGCCCCGCTGGCACGTAACCGGCAAGGGATCGACCGTCGCGGCTTCGTTCAAGCGATCGCAGCGGCAGTCGGTTGTGCGACCATTGCAGCACAGGCCAAGACGCTGGCAAACGTTTCGCGGCGTGTGCGGATCGTGCTGCGTTCTTCCTGGCAAACAGTCAACATCGGCGACATCGCCCACACGCCGGGTGTGCTGGCGCTGTTAGAAAAACATATGCCCGATGTCGAAGTGCGATTGTGGCCCAGCAGCGTTGGCGACGGGGTCGAAGAAATGTTGAAGCGTCGTTTTCCGAAAGTTGCGATCATTCGCGGCAAGGACGAAATTGCGACTGCGATGGACGAGTGTGACTTTTTGTTGCACGGCTCTGGCCCATCACTGGTCGCCGCAAAAGATGTCGCCAGATGGCGTGATGAGACCGGCAAACCTTATGGCGTTTTCGGCATCACCGTCGCAGCGATCGATGACCAAGTGCGAAGCTTGCTCAGCGACGCTCGGTTCGTCTATTTCCGCGATTCGGTATCGCTGCAGCTAGCGAAATCATCTGGCGTTACCTGTCCTGTGATGGCGATGGGCCCCGATGGTGCGTTCGCCGTCGACTTGCGTGA
>DNWZ01000375.1 GCA_003506095.1 Planctomycetaceae bacterium
GTCGATTTGCCGGCGCCGTTGCGGCCGACGAAACCGACCTTTACATCGTCGACAAGCGATGCCTCGGCGGCGTCGAGCAGGATTTGATCACCAAAACGCTTGTCTGCGTCACGAATCTGAATCAGAACGGCCATATTGCCAAGGAAACAAAACGAGCTTCGAACCGGTAAAAAAACTCGCAATTTATGAACGAGGGCAAGATCCGTTGTCAACAACAACCGGTTTGCCGATCGAAATCGCGTGCCACAGTCGACAAGTTTGACATCGACCGAGCGATTGCTCCACCGGGCAACCGATGAAGTTACCGACTCGCCAGTCGGAAAGGCCGGATTACAGGCCTTCGCGACGCATCGTCAATTCGCGACGAAGGGTTCGACCGGCGAAAAACTGCTGCGGGAAGTAGCTGTTGGAGTCCAGCGGCACCGTAATTCGGACGGTAACCTCGGGTGATTCGAGCGCCAGGACGGGCGGAACGACTTCGACAAGAAAATCGGTGATCCCGATCACGGAAAACAGACGCTGGGTTTCGTTGCGAGCATCTGCGGCGGTCCCGCCGGGGATAATCGCCAAACGCGCCGATTCGTAGACCGCATTATCGATGCTGTGGCGAATCATGACCACGCGAGCGAACTCGATCGCGGCGAAGGCGAGCATCAACACCAAGGGTACAACCAAGGCAAACTCGACAACAGCCGCGCCGCAGCGTTTCTTGACGGTGTTCGACTGAGCAGTGGTGATTCGGAACGCGGGTATCAATTTTTTCACGATAGTTGATTTATTCGGTGAGGAGCGTGCCAAGGGAAAGCGCGATTTCGCGGTAGATTGCCGAAAGCTGTGCACCACTGACGGCGTGGAAGTGCTTTCCCCGGCCGATTTCCGCGATTTCTCGCATTCGCGGAATGTCTGCGGCGGGTCCAAATGTGATGGTATGAATGACGACGTTTTGCGCGGCTAAATCTCTAGCAGCAATCCGCGGTTCAGGGCCTCGGTTGTGCTGGCCGTCGGTCATCACGATCATCGTGCGTTCAACAAACCTGGCCGATCGCCCGGATTGAAAGATCTGTTGTCCCGCAAGCATGCCGCGGGAAATGCTGGTGAGCCCAGCGGCTTGCAAACGCCGGGTGGCCGCGTCAATTTCGGATAGGTTAGGAGTCAGCGGTGCGTCGATCGTAGCGTTATCTTCATAAGAGGCCATACCGACGTGTTCATCCGCCGGCGTATCGGCGAGCGTTTGTGTAAATAAAAACAACGAATTCTGAAGTTCTCGTAATAGCTGACCGGCCATCGACCCGGATCGGTCGACCACCAAGACCACGTCACGATTGATAAAGGTTGAGGTGGCGACGGCCTGAGGCTCGAAAATCGATGACCCAAGAAAACCGCCGAAAAACAGTGAGATCGGACCGCTGCGGGAGCCTGCAGTTCGACTGCCAACAACCCGAACACCATTGATCGGCGTGCGCGATGGGTTGAACTGAAATCGACCCGAAGCGGCGTTTTCTGTGGAATTGCCGAACTGAAAGTCGCGCGGCGATAACAACAAGGGAGCACCGATGACCTGGTTCTGTGCTGCGACGTCTGTTCCCCGTGTGATCGCTCGATTGATATCTTGGGACTGAGCCAGCTCCAACGCAGCGGCTTTTGATGCCGCATCCGTTGCCGTTCGCAACTCGGTTCGTGCGAGTTGAATGTGGGCGATTTCAATGCTGATCGCCACCATCGCCAGGAATGCAGCCAGCAAGACCGCAACGAACACCATCATCGCCCCGCGGCGTGACTGTGAATCGATTCGGTTGCTGGGGCAGACCCACAACACGCTGGCGTCTTCGAAAAGCGATCGGCAATTTAGGTTCGACTTCATCGGATTATTCTTTCAGCATGAAGACGCGAGATGTGAGCGTACGATTAGCAATCCATTGACCCGCCAGCGGACTGTTGACGTTCGTGGGAGCAGCAACTTCGATGATGACAGGACCGCCACGCTGGACCGATGCGACATCACCCGTGATGAAGTTGACCGTTGCGCCGCGAACGTCGCGTGAATCAAGAATCGCACGAATACGCGCGGTCGCTTCGGCCTGACTGCCGGTAATGCGACTGCCGCTTCGCACGCCTTCATAGGCTGCGACGTGCAATGATTGTTTCAAAAAGATAAAGGCCGTCGCTTCGATCGACCCGAACACCAAAAGCGCCAACACGGGCAAGCAGATGGCAAACTCAACGGCAGCGAGTCCACGACGCTTTCGTCCGCGTCGTGACAGCATGGCAAAATTCATAGATCACTGATTCATATCGTTTGATGATGCGGCCAATCAACAGCGGCCAAACACCAGTGGAAAGTTCATTCTGAAATCGCTGCTAATCAAAAGCACTAAGCAGTAACGGAGTCGAGCAAACGCAAGGCCTCGTCGGCGGAATTAACCGTCGGCTTTTGGCAATCGTTGACCGTTTCAGATTCCGCCACTGGCACTGCTTCCTCGGATTTCGCCGCTAACGCAAGCTGGTTCTCGCGAATAACGCGATCGGCCTCTTTCTGTCGTACCATCAGGGTATTGAAGCTATCCGCCATTTCTTGCCAAAAGTCGTCATGGCGAAACTGCATCGGGCGAACCGGCAATCCCTCAGCGGCATCGGAAAGCGAGGCACGGAATCGCAAGGCAGGACCGGCGAAGCGGCTCGTCAATCGCAAAGCATCAAACAGAAAAATGGGCAACAGCGCAGCGCTGGTCAACAAGAATGGCAGGCATTTTGAAAACGCGGTGGACACCGCGTCACCCGCCGATGAATCGGCACGTTCGAACAACCAAACCCAAGCGCCGAACACTCCGCAGTTGACGGCGATTAATACCAGCCAATGAAACGAAAGTTTCCGCAAGAGCGAACCTTGAACGCCTGGATCGATGTACGAACGTGATCGACTGGAGCGAATATTTGATGACATTTTTCACACCTGACTGATTGCGGGATGCCTCGACACGGGCCATCTGCGCACGAATTCTGAAGAACACCGGATATCGAAATCTAGTTCGCATTTCCGACAGGCAATGCCGATCCACTGCAAGATTGCGCAGAGTTTCTGGTCGACCGAGGCACAAATTTTTCAGCTTGGGAGGATTATCCGGCCTGAAGCAAATGCCGTTTCGCCAACCGCCGCCGGCCCCTCTTGGATGGAACCCCTCTCAGAGGCATGGCTGGTGATTCGCCGGGCCTTGATCCGAAGATAAGGGGCGACGAATCGGGCACGATCGGCGAACGTGTCCCGTGGTGCGGTTTCTTCCACGTGCATCGGCTCAATAAAGTCTTCGATGACCATCGAGCTGCGACAAATTCCACCGATCAGCTCCTCCATGCGATGCAAGTACTCGACCGCCCCACGTTCGCGCAGTCGTTTCGATGCAGCAGACGGCTGGGACGGACCTGGAATGGCATCATTTCGATAATATGCGTGCTCAATTCGATAGCACGCCATGGCATCCCTGCTGTGACTGGCTTGCAGGCTGATTGGCGATTTGTGCTGGCTGACATAAACGCCGCCGGGCCTAAGAACCCGAGCCACTTCGCGGAATACCGGCAGCACATCGGGGACGTAGCAGGTGCTGACAGGATGAACAACGATATCAAACGATCCGTCGGCCAACATGTCGAGCCGATCCATCGAAGCCTGCAGCAGCCTCAGACTTAATCCGCGTCGCTGCGCGACTTGTCGGTCGAGTTCAAGCATAGCGGGGCTGATGTCAACAACCGTCACTTCTGCACCAGCGGTGGCATAGATCGCACTTTGGCGCCCACCGCCGGCGGCCAGACAAAGCAATCGCTTTGCGTTGACGTTGCCGCCCAACCACCCCATCGGATCAAGCGTGCCAAGCGGGTCGGCCAATTCGGCATCGCTGGCGGGTCTGCATAACGCGGCTTGGCCTGCAACCAGCGCGTCGTAGCATTGTTGATTAGCACGCAAAGCGACAGCGCGACGTGCGATTTGGTCGTCCGATTGATTCATGTTGCAATGAGCTTAACAAAAGCGATGCAGACAAATCGACGGATTTTGAAACGTGAAAGAAAAGTTCTCGTCCGCCCACGTTTGGCGGGAACTCAGTCCCTTGAGTTCAACCGAAAATGCAAACCGATTCCGACGATCACGCTGAGCACCGCCAGCGTTCAATGCGTCAATCAAATTGCGCCCAGAGACTCAATCAGATTGGCGAAACGACGCTCGGCTTCACGACGACGTTCCACTCGTTCTTGTACGGACCAACCACTACGGATGCGAAGCACGCGTGCGGAAATTTCAGCGTCTGAAACAATCGTCTCAATCTGATTCGAATTGCGGCTTTCAGACAAGCTAGGGGTGGGGAGAGTTGCGGTCAGCATGGGAGATCCTCCTGAAGACATCAAACCGGTAAAAACGAACTTCAATCGCAGTGCCAACTTGGTACTGATTGTGTCACTTGCGGCCACGCCACGGCGACCGTCTGAACACATTGAAAAAACATATTAAGCAACAATCGTGCCAATCGTCAAATTAGATACGAGTGATAGGAACAGGGTTCCCGGTATTCGGGGAATATTTGATCAAATCAATCATTTGACTTTCTCAACTTCAACGTTCGTTCATTAAGCTGGCCAAACGATCGCTTCAAAACTTTGCAAATCATGCAAAACCTGCTGCTGAGCCCCCCACACAGTGAGGAATTCACGGGAGCCACTTCCCATAGGATCGGCGATCCAACGCATGAGCGTTTGCCACTGCTGGAGTTGGCAATGTCCCTTTAGATCGATGTAACGAATACGGTCGGCATGATCATAAATCATTCCATCAAGCTGCCAATTTGGCCCGACCCACACGAAGGAACCGTCGAGTTCCATATGCAAGCGATCGACCTGCGACAAGCGATCTGAGACGTCTTCGAAACGACTTGCCAACGGACCGCCGTCGGGCCCATAGATGTAAACATGAAACAGCGATTGAATCATGGCTGCGCCTCGCCTTTGACCGACTGTTGAACCCAGGCCCCGTAATCGGTCGAAACGAGATCCGCGACGATCGCAACCCATTGCGGGATGTCATACGGATGCATTGCGAATACTTTTTGCTGCAGATGCAACGCGATCGATTTTCGAGTTTTAATCGTCAGCCGCCATTCGGTCGTTTCTTCCGCTTGTCCCTGCCAGACATAGTGGCTGGTGATCGGACCGTCGATTTGGACACACGCCGCAAGCTGGCTGGCGACCAATGATCGGGCCATCGTGTCAGCCTGTTCGCGTGACGACACGGTTGTCGTTGCGATCAACAGATGGTCGGTGTTCATTTTCAGGCGAGCGATCGGGGGTTTGATTGGGGACGGGTTTCTGGTTCAATCGCCAAAGCGAACTAAAGTCGCAATCGCCAGCATATGACCGTATTGGTTGCGAGCGACCTCAGATGATTTTTCCCTTGAAACCTTTGATCATAAAGCCCACTTGATGTCTTACGATGTATACGGCGTCGGCAATGCCCTAGTTGACGTCCAAGCCCGTGTTTCTGATGACTTCCTGCAGGCTTTAGGGCTGAACAAGGGGATCATGACGTTGGTCGATGACACGGCCCAAGCTGGCGTGATCGCACAGCTCAACGGAACCCCCGTGAATCAATGTGCCGGCGGTTCGGCAGCGAACACGATTGTGGGCCTAGCTGAGTTCGGCGGATCGGCTGCGTTTGTCGGGAAGGTTGCCAGCGATGAAATTGGCGATTTTTTTCTCAATGACATGCGCTCCCTAGGCGTTGATTACCGCGTGCCGCGAGCGTCGTCGGGTCAAACCGGCACCTGCGCCGTATTGATCACGCCGGACGCCCAGCGAACGATGTTGACCAATTTGGCGGTGTCGACCAGCCTGTCGCCAGCGGACATTGACGAAAAGATGATCGCCAAATCGAAGTACATTTATGTTGAAGGCTACTTGCTGACCGGTGAATCGACCAAGCAGGCGGCTTACCGAGCGATGTCGTTGGCCAAAAGCCACGGCGTGAAGGTTGCCTTTACCGCGTCAGACCCATTCCTGATCAACATGTTGCGGGATGAAATTTGGGAATTGATCACCGGTCCTGTCGACTTATTTTTCTGCAATGAGGAAGAAGCGAAAAGCTTAACTGGCAAAAGCGATCCGGTTCAATGCGCAGCGATGATCCACGAACACGCGGAAAATGTCGCGCTAACGCTTGGCGCCAACGGGTCGATCCTGATGCACGGCGGTGAGACGATTCCCGTTGAAGGCGTTGCGGTCGATGCGATTGATACCACCGGAGCAGGCGACATGTATGCTGGGGCGTTGCTGTACGGAATCACATCGGGAATGTCTTGGCACCAAGCAGGCCACCTGGCATCGCACGCTGCGGCACGGGTCGTCAGCCAACTGGGGGCCCGCTTGGAAGACAAATTTACGTCCGAAGAAGTCCGCGAATTGGTCGCGAACATTCGCTAATCGACCGCGCGAAGGATCACGGCATTCGCGACGCCGTGTGACGTGTGCGTTAACACCACAACGTTCGGCTTGGCCAATCGGCGCGCTGAATCGGAAAAGCGATTGTGCCAGCCAGGATACGGCTGGCCATTTAAATATGACGGCGGAATCAAGCCGTTTTGAATCGCCAGGACAGCGATCACCAGATAAATCGCGCCGTTTGCCGAGCCCATGTGGCCCATCGATCCGATCGGCATCACCACCGGCACGGCGGGCAACATTTGGTCCAAAGCTTCCTTTTCAGCGGTATCCCGCAGCAGATCGCCCGTGCCGTTGGAAACGACAAAACCGATGTCCTGGGCAGATAATTTGGACTTTTCCAAAACGGCTTGGATCGCCAGTTGGATCGATGCCCGTGAACCACGCTGGCCATCAGCAACCTTGGAAAACCGCGAAGCGGCAGCGGCGACCACGGCAAGTGGCTTTGCAGCACGCAAACGCGCGTTATCGGCCGTTTCTAAGACAAACGCCCCAGCACCTTCGCCACCGACAATCCCGCAACTGTCAAGCGTGTGGGGACGACTGGAGCATTCCAGAGGGTCGGCCAGCGAGGGAAACGAATGGACGCCCCGATAAACCATGCGGGTCGAATCAAGCATTGTTCCGGATCCGCCACAGACAACAATGTCGGCGATCCCTCGAGCCAAAACACCTAACGATTCGATCAATGCAGATGTCGACGAAACGTCACCACTGACGATCGTGTTGTTCGCCCCGGTGGCACCGACTGAGATGCCGACATGGCAGGCGGGCATGTTTGGCAAGTATTTCAGCATCCACAACGGGATGATGTCTCGCATCGCGGCATCGCCAAAAAGCGAAAGCTGATAATTTCCATCAGCATCGCGTGAACGCTGAATGGCTTCGCGGAGCTCGCTGACCGGACCGTAAAGCATTTGCGATCCAAACACTGTCGCGATTCGATCTGGTTGGACCGCTCCGCTGGAAATCGCAGTTTCGATTCCTGCCTGAGTCATGGCCAAAGACGCTGCCGCAAAAGCCGTTTGCAACTCGCGCCCCATGACCTTCATGGCCTTGCGCGGCCGAACAAATTGCGCCCCCTCAAAACCGACGATCGGAGCGCCCACCCAAGCGCCAGGAAACGTCGATTGCTGCCAATCGGTAGGCGGCTTCGGCCCACCATCATCACGCAGTTCGAGAGAACCAACGGCTTTGCGACCGGCTACAAGCGACGCCCAAAAGTCATCAATGCCAATCCCGATCGGGGCGACCGGCCCGACGCCGGTAACGACCACATCGGAAAAATTGGGCATGACGAAAACGGGGTACCGAGAAAATGGGGGTCGCGACACATCACGGCTCACAGTATGCTCAAGACTGTGTCCGATGGAACCCCCAGGAGAAGCCAATTCTGTGAGTTTTCAGCACAAAATCGGCGGTTTCAGCAAACAAGACGAAGCAGCCTAGCGAGGCGTGCTTTCATTCTTTGTGCCGTCGTCGGGAGTTTCATCGTGCAACGCTTGAGGAATCGACGCTGTATCCTTGGTTCCCAATAAACTGTGGAAGACCGCAAATTCCTCGTCAGCCGCATTATCGCGATCGACTGCAGTTTCGGTTACCTGAGCTTCAGCGACGATCGTTTCAATAACCTTGCGCTCGACAATCTGGTTGCGAAGAGCATCCATTTGTCCCGTCTTTTCCAAGCGAGCCCTGACACGGCGAACCGGTTCGTCGCTTTGCTGGGCGATCAGAGCAACCTCGGCGTCATAATCAGCCTCGTCGGCTTCGATCTTCAGCTCTTCGGCGATCTGCTCTAAAATGAAGTGCTCGCGAAGGGCCAATTCAGTCGAAGCCTGGGCGTTTTGCCGGCTCAGATTGACAATCCGACGAATATCATCTTCGGAGAAGCCGCTGCGGCGCAATTCCAGAACCTTGCGTTGCAACTCACGACTGGTTTGGCGGCGAACCAAGTCCGCTGGCAAATCAAACGAGGCGCTGCCCGTCAACAGACTGACAACAGCTTGACGAACGGCCTGCTGCTGGCGGTATTGAGCTTGACGCTCAAGGCTGGAGCGGACGAAAGTACGGAACTCTTCAACCGACTCGAAATCACCCAATTCCAGCAACACCGCCGGCGTCAGTTCAGCAACGGTTCGACGCATCACTTCGATGACGTGGAACTCGGCCTCGAGCGAAACGCCGCGTCGCGACTCGTCTTCGCAGGTTTCACTGACTTTTACTTCACCACGTCGGACATCGCCTTCGACGGCACCGACCAGCAGTTCGCCGAAGTTTTCACAAACGCCATCGGAAAAACTCAGACGTGGCCGCAGGGTTACCCGCTCTTCGTCCAACTCCGACAGCACCTTCCCGCCATCTTTAAAGACGGCCTTGATCAGCAGGCGGTCACCCAGCACAGCGGCTTCGTCTGTGGCTTCGATTGTCGAGTTTCGCGACAAAACTCGCTCGATCGCCTGGTCGATGTCGGCCTCAGAAATCTCCTCGACTGGCTTCGTGACCGGCAAGCCCTTCCACTGTGGTGTGGGGAACTCCGGTCGAACTTCGACCGAAAACTGAAAGACGAACTGCCCCGAATCAGGCAGAACAACCGCGTCAAAATCGAAGTTCGGCTCACTGATCGCCGAAAAAGGCTGCGATTCAGTGACTTGGGCCAGGCTGTCCATCACTAGACTGCCCTTGACCTGTTCGTGAACACGGTCCTTGAACTGCTTTTCAACCAACTTACGAGGAGCCCGACCAGCACGAAAACCGGGGACTTGGGCCTCGGGCACCAAATCGTCGTACGCTTTCTTGAGGTACCGCTGGACTTCGTCCTCCGCGACCGTGACGACCACTTCGCGTAAACAAGCCTGCGGACTCTGAACGGACACGCCAATCTTCAGTGGCGGCTGCTCTTGAGACGTTGGATCGGTAATTTCGGACGTCGACATCCTGGGAGCAACCTTGCATGGAGGGGCTTGATAAAGAGCGGCTGATGGGATTCGAACCCACGACAACAACGTTGGCAACGTTGTGCTCTACCAACTGAGCTACAGCCGCATAAGCGTTAGACGGGAATAAATTGGCGAATCGAATTGGCGTCATCACCTATCGACCGGCCTACCAGCTTCCCGAGAGCGTCAAAGTTTATCGTCGCCCCCGGTTCCATTGCAAGGGCACCTGGATGCCACTTTTCGTGAAAAATCGGTTTTCACAAAAAAACATTCCAGGCATCCTGTCCGGGTGGATCCGTATCGGCCGCTTAATCGTATCGGGGCGGTCCTGCGGAGGGTATCGCAGAATCTGAATCAATGAACCGGTTTGTAGCGATCAATGAGGGAACTTTCTATCCGCATTGGCACTCCAACCGGTGGCGGTAATCGCGCCCGCAGTTCGGCAAGGTGGCGGAGCGGGGCGACTCGATCACGCTAGGTCAGTTCGGCATTTGCAGGATTGAAAACTCTTTGACTCGCCCTTTCGGATAACCCTGCAGGGCGGTGCGAAGCGAATAAACGGACTCGAGAATAAATTACCCAGATTGCCCATCCTCTAAAGATTTGCGGGTTTGGCGGCGGTAACTATACTCGACTCCACGTATGGGAATCGCTCGATGGGGCGATTCGTGTTGGTTTTCTCGTCTTGCTTGCCTTTGTGCTGGGCCTTTGCTCGGCAGCCAAGGCGGTTGGCTTCTATCGTTTCACCTTTTGTCGCCTTGGCGGGTCGTGATTGCGACCCGGCGGGCAATCGCATCTCCGGGTAGTCTTCATGACCTTGCGTAAGCGACTGCGTCAACAACCCTCCGAATCCGCCAAACGAACGCAAAAGCGGCGTCATTTACTCGAAACACTCGAGCCGCGCCAGCTGCTTGCCGGTCCGCAGCTGATCGGTGTCCAACCGAACGAAGGTGCGTTGATCGACGATGGCGCTGTCCGTTCGGTCGCGCCGCGGGCGTTGACGTTCCGATTTGACGAGACTCAGCAGATCAATCCTGCGACCTTCGAGGGGATTCAGATTCGGCGTGCCGGCCCTGATGGGCAGCTTGGCAGCGATGATGACGTTCGAATTGTGCCGGGCTTGGTCACCTTGGGCGACATTCGTCAAAACGAGGTCGTGGTGCGGTTTGCGGAAAACCTGCCTGATGATCACTATCGGATCGACGTTTTCGCTTTTGACGATCCGGCGACCGGCGTCGTCGGGCTTCGCAATCTCGGTGGTGAGCTTTTTGTTCCGGCGACCGCCGGTGCGAGGGCACAGTCGATCGATTTTAGGCTCAGTTTAGGCGCATTAGTCGAGTCGGTTGTGCCGCAACCGGTGGTCCGGCTGGCCAACGGTACGCTTGACCAGCGACGCAACGAAGTGATGGTCTATTTCAACGAGGATGAACTGTTCGTTGAAAATGACCCGGCGACCGGTTTGCCGACCGCGCGTTCGGCAGAGAATCCACGGTTTTATCAACTGCTGTTGACCCAAGACACGGTTCGCACCACGGACGACGTTTTCTATTCACCAGAACGAGTCATTTACGATCCGGCCACCCACACGGCGCGTTTGATTTTCGCTTCCGACATCAACAATTTGCCAGGCGTCCCCTTGGGTGGCGGCACGTTCCGATTACGGATCGGAACGGCGGTCGATACTCGTGAAGGTCTGATTCTCGAACCGTCACGCTTGGTCCCGCCAACTGCGATCGGCGATACGATCACAACGGGTTTTGATCTCAACACGGGCAGCGGTGGGATCGAGTTCGTTACCGACGGTTCACAGACTTCCAGCGTGATCATTCCAGGAACGATTGATCCCAAGTCTTTTGCGATCCAGCTTCCGGGCGGAGCGAACGACCCAGGGCGATTGAACTTGCCAGAAGTCGCTGGAGGCGGGTTGCTGCAGACGATCAACGAACAGTTTGGTCCCGATTCCACGCGGGGAATCACAGAGATCGCTTACAACTTCCAAAGTGCGTACGCGCCGACTGCCGGTGGCGGCACGCTGCTCAACCAAATCACCGATCGCCAGCGGACCCGCATTCGCGAGGCGCTTTCGCTGTGGGGCAACTACATCGGCGTGCAGTTTCGCGAAACGACTACTCAGGGGATTACTTTTGCGGTGGGCGATCCTGCTGCGCTGCCATCGCTGGGGCTGCAGACTTCGACTGCGGCGGTCCGCACTGCGATCAATGCATCGCTGCGGATTGATCCGACTTACACCGATTCGGCGATCGTGTTTAGCAACGAAACGCAGTTTAATACCGCTTATGGCGAAGACTTTTTCCGTAAATCGATGGCGGGGATCGGCTTCTTGCTGGGTCTAGAACAGTCGACCGAATTGACGACGCAGTCGTTGATGTCGCTCAGTTCGCTCTTCTTGAATCAGACGATCAGCCCGACGAATGCCGATGGTTCGGTTAACCTGCCTCAGTTACGCAACTTGGAACCCTCGTTCCCCAGCAATCAAGACATTCTGCACGGCCGGCACGTTCATCGTCCCGATGGGATTGATGTCGATCTCTATCGCTTTGTGGTTGATTTGGGTGAAGGAAATCGCACGGGAACGTTTACCGCCGAAGCATTCGCCGAGCGATTGGCGGACAGCAGTTTGCTGGACAGTTCGCTGCGTTTGTTCCAAGAGACTCGCGCTACTGCGGTTACCAATTTTGGGATCGGCACTTCGTTGTCGGTTCGTTTGACGGCCGTCCAGCCAGGAGCGCTTGGCAATAACGCTCGGGTCGATTTCATTCGCACCCAAAGCGGCGGCATCGTTGTTCAGCAGAAGTTTGATTCAATCGGTAATCCGATCCCCAACGCGATCGAAGTTCAGGTGCCTCGCACCAGTCCAGTCGCGGTTGGCGATTTGTTAGCGGCGATCAACAATCATCCGTTTGCCAGCACTTTATTCGATGCGGAATTGGTGGTTGGGTCGGCTGCGACGGACATCAGCGGCGCATCGCTCGATCGTCCGCTGTTGCTCGCTGGTGGCGAATTGGTCGAACTGGCACGTAACGATGACTATTTCAGCAACGATTCGTTCTTAACCGCGTCGCTGGGCAATGGCATTTATTACATCGGTGTTGGGGCCAGCGGCAACGATCGCTATGACCCACAGTTGACGGCCAGCGGGTTTGGCGGCACGACTCAGGGGCGATACGAGTTGGCTCTGAAGTTCGAGCCACAGATCGGCCAAGTTGACACGATTCGTGATCAGGACAACGACCGACTGGGCGTCCCCGGAACGGCGCTCGATGGCGACGGCGATGGTGTACCCGGTGGCGTCAAGAACTTCTGGTTCCAAACGCGACCGCTCGATCGATTGTTGGAAATCAATGTCAGCGGTGCTGCGATCAATGCGGGACAGACGTTTACGTTGGTCGGAGCGAACAATGCGTCGCGTCGGTTTGAATTTGTCCCGATTGGCGGTTCGGCTGTCGCGGGCAATATTCCGATCTCTTACAACCCGGGTACAACTGGCGTTGCGACCCAACCGTCTGCCTTGGCCGTGGCGATCCGCAGCGCGATTTCATCGGTCAGCGGAGCCCTGGGTGGCGTTACGGCGACATCGGTTGCCGGACGTCCTGAGGTTCTGGAACTCCGGGGCGAACGTTCGATTCGGTTTAGCCAAGGATTCCGCGGAATTCAGACTTACGGTCGCACGGTGTTTGTCGACAAGGTTGCTGGCGTGAACGCCGACGGCAGCTTGGCGCGACCGTTCAACAACATATCCAATCCGGCAGTGCCCAATGCTTTGGGTTCGGTTTCGGGACAAGACATCGTCCGGATCGTCGGTAACGGTGGCCAGGATAACAACCCGTCAACCATCGCCGATAATTTTTCGTATCGGATCGGCACCGCCGAAACCGGTGGCGGAACCCTGGAGGATGGCCGCAATTTGCTGGTTCCAAAAGACGTGACGGTGATGATCGATGCCGGGGCTGCGATCAAGTTGCGGAACTCGGCTATCGTTGTCGGCAGTACTGGGCTGCTAGCCGATCGCAGTGGTGGTGCCCTGCAGGTACTGGGGACCCCGCGGTTAGTGAGCTTAACCAATCCGGTCTTAAATGGTGTCAGCGTTGCTGATACCGGCGTCAGATTGTTGGGCCAACCGGGTACCAACAACGGTAGTGTCATTCTTACCAGCACGCGTGATCGCGCTGTCGATGCCGCTGCATCGGGTAACAGCCCTGCTGCCACAGAAGGGAACTGGGGCGGGATCGTATTCCGTCGTGATCTCGATCAGTCGCAGGGCAGGTTTGACCTGGAAGACGAAGGGATCTTCTTGCAGACGGTCAATCATGCCGACATCCGTTTTGGCGGCGGCAGCAACATTCAAATCGAGACGGTTCAGCAGACCATCAACCCGATTCAGATGGTCAATTTGCGGCCTAACATTACGTTCAACCGCTTGACCCGAAATGCCGGGGCAGCGATGAGCGCATCGCCAGATAGTTTTGAGGAAACGAGCTATCAATCGCCGCAGTTTCAGCAAGCGGGTATCTTCACCGCCGATTACGGCCGAGTTGGGCCAGACATCAAGAACAATTTGTTGCAAGGCAACAGTATCAATGGTTTGTTCATTCGCGCTGAAACGGGACCTGACGCCCCGCTGCGCCAGTTGACCGTAGCTGGCCGATTTGATGATACCGATATTGTTCACTACATCGCTGAAAACATCATCGTCGCTGGCAATCCCGGTGGTTCGATCCAGGATGGTGTCAGACCACAACTCGCGGATGTGGCGGGGTTAGCCGTCAGCGGCGGCGGCATTCTCGATGCCGGCGACTATCAGTATCAAATGACGTTTGTCGATCGATTCGGTTTCGAATCGATCGCTGCGCTGACGCCATCGGAACCGATCACTACGGGCGATGATGGTGCGATCGAATTGTTCAATTTGCCTTCGGTACCCGGCGGCGGAGATTACATTTCGCGACGACTTTATCGTCTTTCCCCCGGTGCGACGCAATTTTTATTGGTGAGCGAACTCGATGCTTCCAGCACGCAATTCACGGATAACGGACGACGTTCGGGCGTGGCGTTGGATGAAGCCCGCCAAGGCGTGCGCGGACGGCTCAACGCATCGCTGGTGATCGACCCCGGGACCATTGTCAAACTTACCGGTGCTCGTATCGAACTCGGCCACGGTACCCAATTGTTGGCAGAAGGCTTACCTGGATTGCCAGTGGTTTTCACCAGCGTCTCCGACGATCGCTATGGTGCAGGCGGATCGTTCGATACCAACAACGATGGTGCGCCTGCCAGTGGCGGGATCACTCCGGTACGAGGCAACTGGGCGGGTATCTATGCCGCACCGGGAGNNAAGGTGGCCAGAGCAAGGCGTTTTCGGTTTTGGAATTGCATCAGGCCTCGGCGCGGGTGGTCGATTCGCGATTTGAATACAACGCCAATGGCCAAGGTGGCGCAGGACCTGTGGGACGAAACGGTCGACTGGGCAACACACCGTCCACCATCTTCGCCCGCTTCACTCAACCAGTATTTGTAGGTAATCAATTTGTCGAAAACCGCGGTCCGATCATCGACATCGACAGCGATTCCTTTAACAGCGATTACGTCGTCGACTTAGGCCGTCAGACCGGCGATTTGTCTCGCTTGGCCGACTTGGACGATAACCAAGGTCCGCTGATTCGTCGCAATACCACAACGAGCACGCCAAGCGACAATCCGGCCCAGCGGCAACTCAATGGTATGTATGTTCGTGGCGGCGTGTTGTCGACATCGAGCGTATGGGACGATACCGATATCGTTCATATGTTGTTCGATTCGATCACCCTGGGTAACTCTGTTTCCGGTGGTGAACTGCGATTGCAAAGCCGTCCCGATGAGAGCTTGGTGGTCAAGTTGGCTGGCAGCGGCAACCCCAACAATCCGACTACCGGCACAGGCTTTATCGTAACCGGTTCACAAACCGACATGGCCGACCGCATCGGCGGCACGTTGCATGTGATTGGGTTGCCGGGAGCCCCCGTGGTATTGACCAGTTTGACCGATGACACGGTCGGTGCAGGGCGTAAACTCGATGGGTCAGCGCAAACCGACACCAACGGCGATGGATTCGGAAGTCGGCCGTTCCCCAATGATTGGCGTGGCCTTTACTTCGATCAATTCTCCAATGATCGAAACGTAGCGGTTGTTCCGGAACAAGAAATATCGACCGAGGTCGCTCCCGGTTTGAACTCGACCGTTGGCAATGCACAGTTTCTGGGTGAGTTGGCAGCCAACTTTATCGCTAGCGATGAACGCTTGCGATTAGGTTATGAGGTTCATGGTTTCCTTACCGGTGCCACGGATGTTGATACTTATAGTTTCTCGGGCACTGCTGGTACGCCGATCTGGATCGATGTGGATAAGACCAGCATGGGTCTGAACTCGGTCGTTGAGATTCTCGATTCGTCGGGCATCGTTTTAGCGCGGTCGATTAACAGTTTCAACGAAGCGGATAATCCGTCATCAATCGGCGTGTTTGACAGCAGCTTAGCAGGCAGAGTCGGTCCGCTGAATCGCTTTGAAGGATCGTTTGAAGATCGCGGGGCGTTTGGTCTGTATGAAGACTATCGCTCGACGAACATTTATGATTCGGGTCTGAGCATGGTTTTGCCTGGCCCGTCTGGCACTTCGAGCGTCTACTACGTTCGTGTCCGCAGCGCATCGGTCAATCCGGCTGACGAAGCCGGTGGCCTGACACGTGGCGGATATATGATGCAGATTCGCTTGCGAGAGGCGCAGGAGTTTCCTGGCAGCGTCGTGCGGTTTGCCGACATTCGTTACGCCAATCAAGCGATCCATCTGCAAGGTTTGCCGGGATCATCGCCGCTGTTGGGTGAAGTGGGCGAAAACGAAACGACGCCCGGTGGCCCGACGAACAATGGTAGCCTGACGGGCGGAACCAACCTCGGGGCAAGGCCGCAGTACGTCGGCAACCTTGCCTCAACCACCAACGGCCAGATCAGTATCGCCGGTTCTTTGGCCACGACGTCGGATGTAGATTTTTATCGCGTAGACGTCAATTTTGGCTTGGCGGCGTTGAGCGATTTGAGAAAGTCGACGATCTTCGATATCGATTTTGCCGATGGCTTCAGTCGTCCCGACACCAACTTAAGCGTCTTTTACTCGCCAACCGGCAACACAGCGGACGCCCGTTTGGTGCTCTTCGGTTCGGGCAGCAACATTGCCGAGGACCAATCCAGTCCGTTGGGGCTTGAGCAGGGCGAATTATTGTCGCGTGGTTCAGTCGCCGGGGGTGACCCATTCATCGGCCCGATCGCATTGCCACAAGGTGCTTATTTTGTTGCCGTCACTGAAAACGGTCGATTGCCGCTGGAGTTTACCAACAATCCCTTGGTCAGACGCGAGCCGATCGAGTCGGTGTTGAGGATCTTTGAAGACCGCGTCGAAGCGATTGGTGGTTCGACCGGATCTGCGCCTCGCGAACGACAGTTCGTTGCGTCCGCAAGCAACGGGTGGGCGATCACAACAGACCGATCAACCAATCCGGGACATCAACGGACAGGTACATTTGAAGTCATAAGCGGCGGTTTTGCCGAATTGGTAGGATTCCGAGAACCGGTTGAAGCGATCGAGTACGACGACGACATTCCGCGTGGGTTTGCCGCGACACAGGCGGCAATTCTGAATCCGGATTTATTCCAAATCCGTCCGATGATCGTTACTGCCACCGATCCGAGCAACTATTTGATTGGTCCCGGTACCGGACGCGATGGGGTCGTGCGATTGATCATCAACAGCGCACAGGGCAGCGGCATCTGCAGTGGCACTTTGATGACCACCGGCCTGCACATCCTGACGGCCGCACACTGCATTACCGACAGCCTGGGGAATTTTAACTCGACCGGTACGAACGTTGACTTTTTAGTGCCTGGCGGAGTTCAAACGATTCCCGTCTCGCAATTCTTTGTGCATCCAAGCTACAACGGCGACCTTCTCCAAGGGAGTGATATCGCGATTCTGGAACTGGCCTCAATGGCTCCAGCCAGTGCGGAGCGTTACGATATTTATCGAGGTACAGACGAAGTCGGGCAAACTTTCGATAAGGTCGGTTACGGCCGCAGCGGTAGTGGCGCAACTGGCAGTATTTTGCAAGCGGGAACACGCCGCGGTGGACAGAACGGGGTTGACGGACTGGCCGACATCTTTGAAGGCATTATTGTCGCGCCGGGATCGATAGCGTTGGGCACCCAACTGGCGTTTGACTTCGACAACGGCCTTGCGGCCAATGACGCTTTCGGCGTCTTATTTGGGGTTCCCGGATTGGGACTCGGTGTTGACGAGGTAAGCACGGCGCCAGGTGATTCCGGCGGGCCTGCGTTTATTAATGGCTTAGTCTCAGGCGTGACATCTTATGGTATCGGCGTTCCTTCGCCACCGGACGCGTTAGCGGGTCTCAATCAGTCGTTCGGAGAAATCGCAGTCGATGCCCGGGTTTCCTTCTATCAAGATTGGATCGACAGCATTCTGCGGTTGGATCAAAGCAACGCCTCTTACCGGTTTGACCGCAGTGAGGCCACCGGCACGCTGACTTCAAACACCTTTAACCTGACCGGATATTCGGCGGCCGATCTGCCACGGTTCTATTACGATTATTTGTACATTCCGGGAATGGGTGATTCGGTACAGATAACAGCCACGAGTGATCAGAACCCTGCGGGCCTTGCTCTTCCGGCCTTGACGCCCTCAGGAGTCGCTGGTCCATGGCGTCAATCGGTCGCTTCGTTAAATGCATTCGCCGGGCACACCGGAATTAGGGTTGCATTCAATTACACCACCGGTGCGCCCGACCCGATCGCCGAAGGGTTGTATCTGGATAACTTCATCGTCGGTTTCGCCGAACGGGGCGAAATGGTATCGGGCGCAATGACCGGGGCGGCGTCTTTCTCCCAATCAGCCACAGGGACCCCGGGTGCCTATCAATTGGAAGTCCGTTCGGCCACAAAGTATGGCGAAGAAGTGCTGGGCGGTATTTTGGTCGAACGGACGCTCGCCGATGATCCGCTTTTGATCGAGCCGATTTGGTTGTCGGCTCCTCTGGGGCGAGATATTGTTCCTTATGAGACTTTCACGATCGATGTGCTAAATCGCACGACCGGGTTGAATGAACCGTTAAGGTTCCAGTATCAACCCACCGACGTGGTTGACCTTGCGATGGTCGATATCGATGCGGTGCCTGTCTTTTATACATCCGCTATGACCCGCGCCGCAGTGGCCAGTTCGCTGCTTACCGCATTGCGAGACGTCCGCGACGACGGATTCGCCGGTTCGGATTACGCGTTGTTTGAGATCCGAAACTCGACATTTGAACTGACCCAAACCTTTGACACCAACGATCGTCATGCTCGGCAGGTCACACTGGTTGCCCCTGCGGGTAACCAGATCGTCAACGGTGACCGCTTCACGCTCAACGACGGCGGCAATTCGGTAACGTTCGAGTTCAATACGGGTGTCGGTTTTAATCCCAACGTGATTCGAATCGCTTATCTGCCGACCGACTCGGCGACTCAGATCGCTCAGCGTTTGATCAATGCGATCAACGGTTCGGTGGTACAGGCTGCGCTGAAAATCAAGGCCTCACCAGCGTCGAGCAATCAGTCGCTGGTCACAACCGATGCGCGAGTCAATTTGCATGGCGTGGTCAACGGTAACTTCGTGCAGATCGATTCGGTTCAGCAGGCTCCGGCCACACTCACCAGTGTGCCTCGCACCGGCGGCGGACGCAACATTCAATTGGCGGCGATCGTTCACGATGGCTTTGGTGATCGCAACGTCCAGCGAACCCAAGGTCAAGTGATCATCGACAGCAACCGGATCAGCGATACACATGGCATCGGGATTTGGTCCGAACCGGTACGCCGGTTGGCCGATCCGCGTGATGGAGGACTCGGCAGCAGTTACCTCACCGCGCCACCGATCGGACTGGCGCCCAATGGTGCGGCGATCAATTTGCCGACACTCAATGACTCGGTACTGGGCGGGTTGGTCCCCGGGATCGTCGTGGTCAACAACATCATCGATCAAGCCGGCTATACGGCGATTAAGATCGATGGCCAAACGACGCCGCTGGTGCTTGAAACCCCGGCGGATGCGACTGGTTTGGCGCAGATTTCCGACGGTTTTATCGTGGTCATTGATGCCGCAGGAACCCGCGTTGTATTTGAGTTTGACGACGTGGCGGGAACGCCGGTAATCGCTGGCGGCAGCGGCGTGCGTGCTGGCGATGGTGTGGCTGATGGCCACATCCCGGTTTACTTCCGTAAAGGCGTTCACGTCCCACCGGGTTACGGCGGCCGTACAACCCCTAGTACGGTTGATGAGATTTTGGTCGCCCTGCAACAGGCGATCAATGGCAGCATCCTAGTTTCCAATGACTTAGCAGGACTGGTGCGCGCATCCGTCGGGCAGTCGATTTTCACTGCCGCAACGCCAGGACCTATCGCCACGCCCGCTCCGAATGCCTTGTACATCGAAGGGGCATCTGCTGTTTACTTCAGTGGTGCCTTGCAAAGAGCCGGTGGTGCGAGTTTCACGGCGCGGCGGGCACCGCTGGCCGAAGTGCCTCAACCGTTTGCTCGTATCGTCAACAATTCGATCTACGGTAACGATGGGACTGAAGCCCGATTTGCGGGCTCCGGGGTTGATGAACCCAACGATACAATCAGAGGCGCGGTCGATACTAAAGTCGGACGAAGCCACAAGGGCGCTTATACCACTCAGGGAGTGATTGGCGATAACAACAACTCGCTGACGCCTAACCGTGATGTTGATCTTTATAAGGTTGATTTGAATGCTGGCGATCGGTTGGTGGTTGATATCGACACACTGGGCATCGGCCCAGCGACCGCGCTGAGGTTGTTTGACGCCAACGGCATCGCTCAATCCTTCATTACCGGTGGCAATGTCCAACGTACGGTAAGCATTCCCGGTGCAACACCGAGTCATTTGAATCCAGGGTCGACGACAGCCGCTCCGTTGCCAGAAACCGCGAATCCACGAGACGGTTTCATCGATTTTACGGCGACAGAAAAGGGAACCTACTACATTGGTGTTAGCAGTCTCGGCAATGACGAGTACGACCCGCTGAGTCTCGCGGGGCGAAAAGCGGGCACCGGTGGCACAGGCAATTACACACTTGGCGTCGAAGTCTATGCGCCGCGAGATTTCGTGCTTTCGATCGGCGGCGGTGGCAATTTTGGTACACGGGCCGGCGACCTGATCGGTTCCACGTTCGCAATCACCCAGATTCCCGATTTGCGCGGCAACGCAACAGCCAGCACGTTCGGTAACCGAGTGACTTTCGAGTTCACCGGTGGCGGAGTGGCTGGTGCGGTTCTGGG
>DNWZ01000532.1 GCA_003506095.1 Planctomycetaceae bacterium
ACTGGGGATGTTGCAACGGGTGCGAGTGGCGCTGCGCCCGGAGCTTAAATTGATCGTGATGTCGGCAACGCTCGATCCCGAGCCGATTGTCAGCTTTTTGGGCGATGCACAAGCAGTGACCAGCCTGGGACGATCGTTTCCGGTTCGTGTCGAGCATACCGCGTCAAGTTCGCGCGACCGGATCGGCGATCAAGTGGTGGCGATCCTGCCCAAGGTGTTGTCGGCCACGTCGGGACATGTCTTAGTATTCTTGCCGGGTGTGGGTGAAATCCGGTCGACACGCCGCGCGATCGAGTCGTCGCGGATTCGTAACGAAGCGGAGTTATATGATTTATATGGCAGCATGTCGCCCAAAGACCAAGACCTTGTGCTGCAGCGATCGACGACACGGAAAATCATTCTTGCAACCAACGTCGCTGAGACGTCGATCACGATCGAAGGCGTAACGGCGGTCGTCGACAGTGGACTGGCGCGTGTGCTGAGTTTCGATTCACAGGTCGGATTGCCCAAACTGCAATTGGAGCCGATCTCGCAAGCTTCGGCCCAACAGCGTGCCGGTCGCGCCGGGCGCACCGAGCCCGGGATCTGCTATCGATTGTGGCCCGAAGTCTCGCACCGCGCCCGACGCTCGGTCGACTTGCCCGAAATCCAACGCGCCGACTTCAGCGGTGCGATGTTGACGCTTGCCGCTTGGGGCGAACGCGATGTTTTTGATTTCCCCTGGTTGACGCTCCCGACGCTCGACGCCGTCGAAGCCGCTCGCCTGTTGCTGCGACGGCTCGACGCGATCGACGACCAAGATCTTATCACCGATCTTGGCAAACAGATGATCGCCCTGCCGCTGCACCCCCGTTTGTCGCGATTGGTGATCGAAGCGGCACGTTATGATGATATCGATCGCGCGTCGATCGCGGCGGCATTGTTAACCGAACGTGATCCGTTTCGTGACAGCCATTTTTCGCAAACGATTAATTCTGATCAAGCTTGCGACCTGTTAGAACGCGTCGATCGATTACAAAACTTCGCGCGTACTGGCGATTCGTCGGTCAATGCGATCGCGGCAAGAGAAGTCTTGCGGGCGGCTGATCAAATCGCGCGTTTGATCGATCGGCCACAACGGGCGCTGTCTTCTGCGTCGGACGAAACTTTCAAGCGTGCGCTGCTAGCCGCCTATCCCGATCGGCTGGCGCGACGTCGGCGACCGGGCGACGATCGTGGCGTCATGGTCGGCGGCCGTGGTGTGAAGATTGAATCGCAATCGATTTGCCGCGATGGCGAATTATTCCTTTGCTTGGATGTCGATTCGGGTGGCACCGAAGCGAAAGTGCGGATGGCGTCGGCGATCGACGAATCGTGGCTGGACGCGCGAAGGATTCGCACTGTCGATGAACCGTTCTTTCATCCGACACTTCAATCCGTTGTCGCGCGGCGAAGACGCTACTTTGAAGATTTGATGTTGAACGAATCGCCGATCGCGTGCCAGCCGACGGCTGAAACGGCAAAGTTGTTGGCGGACCAAGCGTTTGCGAATCTCGGCAATCTGTTCCCCAGCGGCGATACGGAAGTGAGTCGCTTTATCGAACGAGTGCGTTTCTTGACGACGAATCTGCCACAGTCGGATCTTCTGCCGCTGGATGACGACGCGGTCAAAGCGGTTTTGTTAGAACTCTGTCAAACGCGCACTTCGTTCAGCGAATTGCGAACGGCGCCGTGGATCGATTATTTGCGTGGATTGTATGATTATGACAAACTGCAATGGATCGACCAACACGCGCCGGCGAAAATGAAAGTCCCCAGCGGCAATGCGATCACGATTCAGTACGCCGACAGCAAACGACCGTGGATGGAAGTGAAGATTCAAGAATTGTTTGGTTGGAAGACGACGCCGCGACTCGCCGCTGGCAAGGTCGCCATCCAGTTGCACTTACTTGGCCCCAATCATCGGCCACAGCAGATTACCGAAGACTTGGAAAACTTCTGGAAAGAAACTTATACGATTGTTCGCAAAGAATTGAAACGCCGATATCCACGCCATCATTGGCCCGATGATCCGACGACGGCAACGGCAACGCCGCGCGGGTTGAAGCCAAAGGACGGCGTTTAGGCCCGTGATCGGCGCGTCATTAATCGGCTGACAATCTGTGTGAAAACCAAGCACGCCGATGACACCGCATACGGCTGGCCAATGCTAGCAAGTCGGCCCTATGGGCTGGTCTTGTCTCCTGATGCCCGAGGTGGGTATCGTTGCGCGGTCATGAAGACTGTTGCCTCGATGGCATGAAAAATCACAAACAGGGTTAGGGACGAACCGGGCGTGAGCGAAATGGCTTCCGAATTACCGCTGACGCCGCTCGAAGGGTTGCGGACGATCCGTGAAGTCGTAGCGGCTGAAGCGGCTGCGCTTGCGTCGGTCGCACGCATGCTTGGCGGCGAGGCTGTCGAAGCGGCCGAGCGTATCGCGGCTTGCACGGGTTGTGTGGTTGTCACCGGCGTCGGCAAAGCGGGCTGGGTTGGACAAAAATTGGTCGCCACGCTCGGATCGACCGGCAACCGTGCTCATTTTCTGCATCCCAGCGAAGCGATTCATGGCGATTTGGGACGGGTTGGTCCAGACGATTTAGTGATCGCGATTTCCAACAGCGGCCGCAGTGAAGAGGTGCTCAAGATCGCTCCGCACCTGCGTCATCACAGCGCTGGGCTGATCGCGATGACCGGAAATCGCAACAACCCGTTAGCCGAACTGGCCGATTTGGTCGTTCCGATCGGCGATCATGCCGAAGCCGATCCGCTCGGTTTGGCACCCACAACCAGCACGACGGTGATGATGGCCGTGGGTGACGCGATCGCGGTTTGGGCGAGTCGTTTGGTCGGTTTTCAATCGACCGATTTTGCACGTTTTCATCCCGGCGGCAGCCTCGGATACAAGCTCGCGCCGGTGAATCGATTGATGCGACCGATTGATCAGTGTCGCACGGCATCGGCGACGGTAACGGTTCGTGAAACGATGGTTGTCACCGGACGCACGGGGCGACGGACCGGCGCGGTGATGTTGTTGGACGCTGAAGGCCGAATCGTTGGCTTGTTCACTGACAGCGACTTGGCGCGGTTGCTGGAAAACCGCCGGGAAGACCTGTTGGATGCCAACATTGCCGATGTGATGACGACGCGGTTTACAAAGGTCCAATCCGGGACGCTGTTGGTCGAAGCGATCGAGATTCTTCGCGAGCGACGGATCAGCGAGTTGCCGGTTGTGGATGCAAGCGGTCGGCCGCAGGGGTTGCTGGACATAACGGATGTGATTTCAGCGGTTGATATCGGCGACCAGGAACAGATGTCCAATCGAAATGAAAAAGCTTGGCCAGCGGCGACGCCAAGCCAACGCTCGTTCGGTCGTCAAATGCCTCGCTTGGCCAAACGGAGTGCAGGATGAGTCGTCAATCCGATTTTGATTTACCGGTTGCGGAGCCGATTCGGCTGATATTGTCGGACGTTGACGGCGTGATGACGAGTGGCCAACTTTGGTTCGATGCCGCTGGTGGCGAGATCAAGCAATTTCATGTTCGCGACGGCATGGCGATCAAAGTTTGGCAAGCTTCGGGGATGCAATTCGGGATTGTGTCGTCGCGAAACAGTCCAGCGGTCACTCGCCGCGCGGCTGATGTTGGCATTTTGCATGTCCTGCAAGGCGTTGATCCGAAATTACCTGCGGTGATCGAACTGCTGCGGGTGATCGGGGTGCAGCCCCAGCAGGTCGCGTACATCGGCGACGATTTGCCCGATTTGCAAGTGATGCGTTACGTGGGGTTATCGGCTGCGCCGGCCGATGCGTGCGATGACGTGCTAGCCGAAGCGACTTGGGTGATGAGAACCGGTGGCGGTTGTGGGGCGATACGAGAGTTGGTCGAGCGTTTGATGCGATCGACGTCGAGTTGGGAGGAGCACGCGGTGCCGACGGCATGAGCTTGCCGGCACTGATTGACCATGCCACTTCGACTGAAACGCTATTCCGCATCGCTTGTGACGTTGGGCATCCTGTGCGCCGTTTACCAGTTTACGTTCGTGCTGTGGTTACAGCCTGAGACGCTGCTGCCGATCGAGTTCGCGGGAACGCGTGTCGTGGCGCACAGCGCATCGATGTCGGCGATCTACCCCAAAGATGCTTGGCAATTGGGGAATTGCAAGCGATTGCAGACGCGTGACGGTGCATTGTTGTTTGAAAACTGGGAACAGATCGGCGACGATCAATGGAAATTGTGGCCATTGAGCGTCGTGTTGGGGATGAACAGCGAAACGCCATTGGTTATCGACGCTCCTGAAGGCGCCGAGATCAAGTTTGCTGAATCGTTGGACATGTTAAGCGGTGGTGCGCCACCGATTGAACGTGGACGAATGATCGGCCAAGTGCGGATTCGGTCGGTCGGAAAAGCGTTTGCGATGGGCGACACTGGCGACCAGGATTCGTTATCGACAGAGGGTCATTTGGAGATCGTGTCGAGCGATTTTGGGATCGACTTTCGCAAGATTTGGACGACTCAGCCGATCGTTGTCAAAATCGGCGACATCCGTTTGGCTGGACGCGATTTGACGTTGCACTTGGCCCCCATGGGACGAATCCAATCGGGTGGCGAAGCGCCGCTGTCGATCCTGAACCGTTTGGAATTGATTTACCTTGATGATTTAACGGTGCCGTTGCCCGAAGGTGGTCTGTGGCGATCGGGGCCTGCGGCCAAATTGGCTGACCAATCGGCAACGCGAGTGCCATTGGCGCCGCCTGTGCGACGATTGCCGGTTCCGGGGGCCGAAGCGCCACCGCCGGCGATGGCGAAGTTGCGTTGCGCGGGCCGGGTCGTTTTTCAGTTTAGCACGAACGAATTGGCGCTCGAAAATCGTGTCGTGCTGGAACACCGGACAGACGAAGCGATCGATATTTTTGAATGCACAACGCTGCGAATGCGGTTCGCCGACCTGCTCAATCGCCGACCTGCGGTTGCGCCGGACGATCCGCTGGCGAGGTTCTTGGTCGACAGCCAGTCGGTCACTGGTGGGGGAAAACCGGAGCAGTCGATTGACGACTTTTTGATCAGTGTCGTTGCCGAAGGGACGCCGGCGAGGATGCGTTTGCCGAGTTTTGCGGCCGACGTTTCAGCCGAAAAAATCGACTTCGACGCGCGAGCTGGGTTGCTGCAGATGAGCGGCATCGGTGGGGCAAGGATTACCTATGGCGGCCATACCTGGCGGTTTAAAAACTTTACCTATCAATTGAATCCGACCGACCCCAAGAAAATTGGGACGTTCGATGCGATGGGGTCCGGACTGGTTGAGTTCGCTGGGCCGACCGAGTTGCCGATCCGAAGGTTGCGGTGGGCCGACGGGATTCAATTAAGCCAGCCGGACCCGTCGGGACAATTCACCATCCGAGTCGATGGCAGCGTTTCGGCATTGATGAACGACGAAGGCGAGTTCAATTGCGACTCGGCGATGCTGGTTTTGCAGGCTGGCGACGAAGCGTTGGAAGGTGACCAATGGTTGCAAGCGACCAAACCGGTGCGTTTCCAAGCAACGGGCCAAGTCAGCATTCAGTCGCCAATGGTCAATGTCGCGACACGCTTGTTGAGGCTCTATTTTGACTTTGACGAAACGGCGAAATCGATTTCGCCTGATGCGGGATCGGTAACAGCGGACGGAAACTCGGTCGCAGCGCACCCGCTTCGTCGCTGGGTTCGCCAACCGAGTGACGATGGAAAACAAATCGGTGAGGGTGGAGTCAATGCCGATGGAACGCCAGCCATTGTTGTTGGGGCTGCGACGCCGGTCCAAGGCCCCCGACCGATGATTCATGGCGACACGATCAATGCCAAACTGCGTCTATCGGGTCGCGAGTTAACGGCCAGCGACCTGACCGTCGTGGGCAATGTGACGTTGCGACATATGCTGGAAACCGCTGCTGGCGCGATCCCCGCAGTGCTGACCGGCCAACGTTTGCAATTGCGTGACACCCAGGGTGACGAGATTTTGCAGATCGGCAGCGGAATCGACAGTCCGGCGCGATTGTCCGTTGGTGACGGATTTTTCATCGGTCCGTTGATTCAAGTTCGCTTGGCCGACAATTTGGTCTGGATCAAAGACGCCGGTGAGTTCCAAGTGCCGTCGCAGATGCTGCCTCAGACCATCGCCACAAAACCTGACTTTTCACCGATTGACGATTCCATCGCCGGCCCCCAAGCACCGAAAACGCGTCCGCCGACAAATGTGTCTTCGATGAAATGGGTTTCGCCCCCGCGTTGCCGTTGGCGTGGCCAAATGATGTTTGACGGTTCGCGAGTCGTGTTGACCGATGGCGTTGATATTCGCGGCGCGGTGATGGCGGGTAAGGAACAGGATGTTTGGGACATTGATCTGATTGGCGATCAATTGCAGGTGGTTCTCAGTGGTGAAGTTCGGATGCGCGATCCGGAATCGATGCGTTCGGCGACGATCGACCAGGTAAATATCACTTCATCAAAATCGCATCCTTTGGTCATTACGGTGAATCAATTGTCGGGCGTTGGTGTTCGCAAAGGACGGCACGTTTTGACGGTACCTGAACTGACGATGCGACCGGAAACGTCCCAGTTGAGTGGGGTGGGCGCCGGATGGTATCGCGCTTGGATCAAAAACGAACGTGGCGGGCTGGCGTCTACCGTGACCAGCGGTGGTTTCCGGCCGTCGGAGCCGACAATGACCGGGGTGCATTTGGTCTTTAAGGAATCGTTGCAAGCGAATATGAATCTGCAGAGCCTCGATTTCCTGCGCGCCGTTCGCATCGCGTCCCGCGAGGTAAAATCATGGGACGATGTGATTGATGTCGAGGCGATCCAAGGGTTGCGTCAGGGCGAATCGACGCTCGATTGCGACCGATTGCGATTAGCGATCGATCAAACACAGCCGCCCGGCCTGGACAGTCCGCCTTGGGAAATGGAAGCAATTGGTAACGTGGTCTATCACACGCGGAATGAACGCGGATTGTACAATGGGGTCGCCGAGCGAGCCGCTTATACGGCGGCCAAAGACCAATTCCTGATCGAAGGCCAGCCCGGACGTAGCGCGACGATGAATCAGACGTTGCCCACCGGTGCGGCCGGCACGAATGCGGCTGTGAAGCGATTGAGCGTGAACACTCGTACGATGGAAGTGATCAATGTGGAGTTTGATCGTTTGCAATTGGGGCCGCTGCCCAATTTTGCGAAAGACAAAAAGTAGGTCATCGGTAACAATCCAACTCTGTGAAATCACTCAATTCGCTCTTGTATTACGGTCGCTCGATTGCTTAGGGTCTTTTACATCCTGCCATCGATCTGGTCCAACCGACCGGTCGGTGCAAAACTGCGATTGGCAATGTTGGCCGCCGCATTGTTGTGTGCAGTTCCATTGGCCGTTGCCGGGCGATTACAACCGCATCCCGACGGCTTAGGAACTCATCAACAACTCGGACTGCCGCCATGCACGATTCGCGTGATGTGGGGAGTTCGCTGTCCGTCGTGTGGCATGACAACATCGTGGTCATACTTCGTGCGTGGGCGATTGTGGATGAGTTTGAGGTCGAATGTCGCCGGCACATTGCTGGCGGTGATCGCATCGTTGGCTGTGATTGTATTGTTCTCAGGGTTCGCGAGTGGCAAGATGCCCGGACGCGGAAGTTTGGTGTTTGCCGCCTGGGGCATGGTTTTGGCATGGATAGTTGCCATCGCTGATTGGGCGTGGCGGTTGGTTTAAACGAGAGACTCATTGAAAGGATTCGTCATGAGCCACGATACGATCTCACGCCGTGCTGCGGTGTTTGCAATGCTTGGCGGAGGATTAGCGGTTCAAACCGGTTGCCTGGGATTTGCCGCTAACATTATGAACGTGGTTCGCGGCCATACTGTCAAAGCGGAGTTTCCTGGCTTAGAAGGCAAACGCGTTGCGGTCGTAACGATCACCGACAGCAGCCAATATAGCGACGATGCCTCTGCAAGAATTTTAAGCCGGCGAATTGCTGATATTCTCAGTACAGAAGTCAAGGATTGCAAACTGGTGCGCGAAGACGAGGTGCAACAGTGGCGAGACCGCAATGGCTGGGATGCGATCGAGTTTATCGACATCGGTCGCGGAGTGAAGGCGGACAAGGTGTTGGGCATCGAAATGACGGGATTGCGTCTCCGCGACGGAGCAACGCTCTATCGCGGTCGTGCCGCAGTGACGGCAACGGTTTACGATATCACGTCCGGCAGCGTCGAGTTCCGCAGGCATTTGGAAGAGTTTACGTATCCCGTCAGTGCCGGCATGTATACCAGCGAAACGACTGAGTTGAAGTTCCGCAACCTGTTCTTAGGTGTACTGGCATCGAAGATCGCAAGGTATTTCCACGGCTACGATTTCAGCGATACCGTGGCGTTAGACGCCGCAATTGTTAATCAATAGGCGGCCGAAAGTTTTCAGTTTTCAGTTTTCAGNNTTTCAGTTTTCAGTTTTCAGTTTTCAAATCGCATGTTTTCGATCTAAGATCGCTAAACTGGCGACAGCCAACCGAAAACTGCCAACAGCCAACTGAAAAACGCCCTCCATGCCTCAGCGATCGCTATTCACGTTTGTCGCTGTGATCGCGGCACTGTTGTTGGCCGGAATGACGTTCGGCGCGTCGCTGTGGTTGCTGGCCGCCTACGCTGGCGTGTTGATGATCGGCACCGGATTCTGGTTCGCATCGCAGTGGCATGGCGCTGCGGTCGCCGTTCGCCACGATGGCGCAATCGAACTAGAGGTCGGCCAGTCGACCGAAATCGTGGTCGACATTACCAATCGGTCCAGATTGCCAATCGCTTGGCTGCTGGTCGAAGATTTGTTGCCTAAAGCAGCGTTTGCTCAGCGTCCGCCGGCACTTCGCATCGACGGATCGCGGATCGAAGTCTTTTACTTGCCAGCTGGCCAAACGCGACAATTGCGTTATCGAATCACCTGTCAAAGACGCGGCTACTATCAAATCGGGCCGACCGTTCTTGAAACCGGCGACCTGATGGGACTTAGCCGTCGGTATCGCGTTGGTGCCCCGCCGCAATACATTCTCGTCTATCCACGCAGTGTTCCGATGGCTGGCTATGACATCGCGTCGCCACGGCCGATTGGCGAGATTCGGATTCGTAACGCCGTGATGCAAGATCCGACACGGATTCGCGGGATCCGAAAATGGCAAATCGGCGACCCGCTGCGGAGCGTCCATTGGGCGGCGACGGCGCGAACCGGGACACTGCACAGTAAGGTGTACGAGCCGACATCGCTTGCCGGCGCGACGCTGATCCTAGACATGCATCGCGATACCAATCCGGATCAAAACGAACCTGTGCGAAGCGACCTGGCGGTATCGTTGGCCGCGTCGATCGCCGCAGCGTTTTACGAAATGAACCAACCGATCGCGCTTTTGTCCAACGGACGCGACGCTGCCGATCGGATTCGCACCGAAGGCTTTGATACCGATTTTCGCACTCGCGGCGCGGCTCAAAGCGAGGCTGCCATGCGTGAGCGTGACGATCGGCTGCGCCCGGTAATCGTCGATGCTGATCGTGGCCCTGTCCATTTTCAAGAACTGCGTCGCGTGCTGGCTCGGTTGGAACTGTCTGATGGATTGTCGATCGCCGAAACCGTTGTCAATGCACAGCAACGCCTCGCTCACGACACCACACTGATTGTGATCACGCAGAAGTGTGACCGCCAAACCGCAGCGATGTTGATTGGCATGCGACGTCGCGGATGGGCGGTCGCCGTCGTGATCAATACCGCCGACACCAATGATTTCGCCGCATCTGCCGGTCCGCTGCAATCCGACGGAATCGAAACGATTCATCTAATCGATGAAACCCAGTTGCCTCATACGACTCGCCGCATCCGTTCGCGATGACCGCGATAGGATCGCCGGGGAAGCAACGCAACAGTCGCTTCTTTGACTGGGTGTCTGTTGTGACCTACATTTGACGAGCGTTGACCAATTGGTTAGGCGGCTAGCTTGCAACTGTGTGAATCCGTCGCGCGGAAATGGCCAGATCGGGTTACGTTTGAGCGGGTTGTTTCTGTTTTGACGAGCAATCGGTGGGATTGTTTTCAGGTTTTAGAGCGTAGATGTAAGTCGTGACATTTCTTTTACTTGCATTTTTGCTCGCCGTCGCTGTCTGGGGGCTCATTCTGCTTCCCAAAGCACGACTTGTAATGCTCTGCACACTGGTCGTTGTGTTGGGAACATTCCTTGGGCCAGATTTTTTCGCAATCAAGGGGCCGCTACTCTTAAGCATCGATCGGATGTTCTTCTGCGGCGTCATTGCGCTCGGGGCATCGCTGATTCTTCGCGGCGATCTCAAACTGCCGAAGCTTTCCACCGCGGATTATCTCGTCGGCGCGATGGTCGTTTGGTATTTCATTCGGTCTGTTACTGCAGGCGAACCACCCCCAGGCGCCAAACCGATTGGGACGTGGTTGTTTTATGTATTCCTTCCATCGGTCTGTTACGGCCTTGTGCGTGTTTCCAATCCGAATGCTCGGGATATTCAGGCCATCATTTCAATAATGATCGGAATCGGTGTTTACATTGCAGTTATTGGTTTCTTTGAAGTTTGTGGATGGTACGCGTTGGTGTTTCCTCGCTATATCGCGGATCCTAAAGTGTGGGAGTTTCTCGGGCGTGCGCGTGGGCCGATGATGAATCCATCTGCCAACGGAATTGTGTTAACGATCTCGCTTAGTTTTGCGGTCTTGCGAGCCACTTATGGAAATAGGATTCAGTTGGTGATTTATGGCTTGCTGTCGCTCGTGATCTTGGTGGGGGTTTATTCGACCTTAACGCGTGGCGTTTGGGTCGGGGTGGTACTTGCGATTGTCGCCGTGTATTGGAATTCAACGCCACGATGGATCAAGGTTCTCGGGATGTCCTCGGCGATTGTTTTTGGATCGATGGCGGCAATGGGATTGAAAGACCAGTTGCTGAACATGAAACGCGACAAAAATTTGAGTGCCGAAGATTCTGCTAAGTCGATTGAATTGCGCCCTCTGTTGGCGATCGTTGCTTATGAGATGTTCAAAGACTCGCCATTTTTTGGGCACGGATTCTATATTTATTTGAAAACTTCGTTGCCTTACATCCAAAATCCTTCGTATGATATGCCGATGGACCAGGCTTTGGGGTATTCACAACACAACATCTTTTTGTCGTCATTGGTTGATACGGGAATCGTCGGTTTGGTCATTTATGCGTGGTTATTGACCAGGTTAGCTCGGTCCGCATGGCGGTTGGGAAATCATCAACGCATTGACCCCATCTATCGCATGGTGGGATTGGGGATGGTCGGGTCGATGGCCGGGTATCTCCTTGGTGGGATGTTCCAGGATGTTCTGGTGATGCCAATGATTCAGTTGTATTTGATGTTTCTAAGCGGTATCCTAATCAGTGTATATCAGCGAACGTTTGAGATCGCGATCGACGATGTGTCGCTGCGGAAGGCTTACATTCGCAGTGGTGATACGAATGCACCGACGATAGGACGTCGGTCTAGTGATCCGCCCTACTCTGCAGGAACGCCAGTTGGCGATGAAGCATTTCGACCCGCGACATGACCACTCCGGCACGTTTTGCCGCAGTAAGAGGTGCTTCGAAAATCGCGCGCAGTTCCATCTCTCGACCAGCTAGGAAATCGAGTCGCATGCTACTGTCATATGGCACCATGTGGCGAGTGTGGTCAAGTGTTAATTCGATCGCATCCGCTGGCAGTTTGCGCCCAACTGCAGCCGCGACGTCATAAACTTCGCGCATGATCGACTCGGCAATTGCGAACGAAGATTCATTATCGATCAATTCTTTTGTGGATGCGTTCAGCGCGACAGAAAGACCATTAAACGGAATGTTCCACATCAATTTTCGCCATCGCGCCATCCATAAGTCGCCCGTCGCATTGGCATCAATGCCAGCGGCGCGTAGGTCGTCTGTGATACGTTGCAATCGAGCGGTGATGCCCGCAGGCGGCAACGACGCATCTGTAAACTCGCCCATGACAATGCGCCCATAATCGATATGGCGTATATGGCCGGGGCCGATTTTGTTGCTGCAAAGAAAACAGCATCCGCCCAAGACGCGGTCGGGCCCAACCACCGCGACACTGTCCAGTTCGCTGTGTAATCCATTCTGTAAACACAAAACGACGCCGTCTTTGGATGTCGAACCCGACAGTAGCTGGGGCAATAAATGATTTTGAGTCGTTTTGATCGCAACAATTGTGACATCGCAAGGCGGAATCGACGATGCATCGGTATGCAAGTTCAGCAGATCGCCAGAAATGTGGAAATCGCCTAATACGCTTTCAACCGTCCAACCGTCTCGACGGATTTGATCGATCCCGCTGTTGATCAGAAAATGCACGTCGGAACCAACATTGGCGAGCATGCCACCATAGAGCCCACCAAGTGCGCCCGAACCGATGATCGCATAACTCAGGGGGGCATTTTCTCGGGATACATTCGTCATGGTCAAATCGCAAATCTTGATATTGGTTCGAACGCTCGGTCGATTGAGTAATTGTGTCGATTGACACTATCATTGAACTCGGCGTGCCGGCGCCGGTTCAGGCGACTTCACTTGCCAAGATTCATCGAAGAAGTCCGCGGCGGCGATGCGCCCAGGGAAAATTCCGTCCGCGGGTTTGGTGATGTCGACCACCGCCCAGTCAGGCAGCATCGCGATTTGGCGTGAATTGGTCGAGTTCGAGAACTCGCGGAACGTCAATCCGCTGTTCACCACCACATAACGATTCGGATTTTTCGGGTTTGGATAAACCATCGCCAACGCATGTGAAGAAGCGTCAAAGGTTTGGCTGCCGATCTTGATTTGGTTGTCTTTCCATTGCACTGGCAACTGATTGGCGATGGATGACAAAAAACGATTGCCGTAAAAATCGCCGAAACAGATTAAGTTGTAATTCGCGATTTGATCTTGTGTTAAATCGGTATCGATCACCACTCGATCGTTACCGCGCATGACCCGTTGCCAAACATCGCGTGCCCTCCGCGCTTCGGACTGCGTGAATCGCTCCACGCTTCCATGCCGACACGGACGGCTGGGCAGTACAAATAAGAAAGGTGCCATAAACGCGTCGTCCATTGGTCCTTGCAGCCCGTGGCGTTTTCTTAGCCCTGAATCAGCGGAGTCTGAAGGATCGAGTTCATACCAACCGTCCTCGGCCGAAATCAACTCAATCACTAGCGGCTGCCGTGAGATCGCCGGTGGGCCAGCAAAGACCTGACCATTGATCTCAATTCGTGTGTCAGCGCTCGCCAACGGCCAACCCAAGCGAGTGAAATCGAGCCGAATTTGGTTTGCATTATTTGACTCAATCTGAATTGTCGCCGGTGGCACCAGTTGGGCCGTTACTACCGCTGGCATCCAATGTTCTTTCATCGATTCCAGGCTCAGCCAATCGATCTTGTTATATCGCAAAGTATGGGTCACCAAGTTGATCTTATTGCGATACGATCCGTCGGCTTGTGTTGCCCACTGCGACATCCGTTGCTCGATTGCCTGTGCGGATGGCTCATCAATCTTATGCCCCATGCCGACTCCAATGGTGTGCAGCAAGTTCATGTCAACGGCCCTACCGGCTTCGATCATCAACTCAGCCGCCTGACGTTGTTTGTCGACTTCGCCACTGTACGCAATCACATTCGTATTGCGTAAATTTTCGACCCAAGGTGGCACGTCATACCAGTTCATCAATCGGCGGCCCCAATCACCCGGCTCATAAGGCATTTTGGATTCGTCCCAGCCTTGATAACGAATCGTATCGACAAACCCTGCGCCCGGATTGGCCGCGAACCATCGCCCTGGATTATGTGCCGCTAAATGCCAACAGCCTGCGCCGCCCATCGAAAATCCACGAATGCTGGTCTTGTGCGGATCAACCGCAAACAACTTGGATACATGAGCAATCGATTCATACACATCGACCTCGCCGGCAAACTTAAAAGCGTTGCAATGTCGGCCGAAAGGGTGCAAGGTAATGGCGTCATCCGAAGGGTATGTGCCCGTTTTTGCTAATCGCTCGGACAAAAAAGGAATCTCCGTCGCCGTATCGCCACGACCATGCAACCAAACATCCAATCGCCGCAATGTCTTTGACAAGGGATCAAAATCAATGGGTAAGACAATGCCATACGGTTGGACCGATCCGTCGATTGACGACACGAATCCACCGGCGAGCAATCGCGGGGCATTGTCGCCCGCTGCGCCGACAGTCAGCAACGCTAGTCCGCGTTTGCCCTCACGAACCGCATCGATCCTTTGCTGAGCGATCTGCAACATCTTTTTGGCTTGATCGACGTCGCGCGGTTTGTAGAACAAGTTTTGGTCAACTGCCATCTCGACGGCGCGAATGAATACCTCCACGTCAGGCTGCCACTGGTCCGCATCGTTAAACGCCGCGACGCTCAAAAGCAATTGCCGCCGCACATCAGCGACCGCCACCTTCAGTTCGGCCATCAAATCGCCCGCGATTTCAACTCCATCGGGCGGCAACGACTTAAACGCAGTTACAGCTGTCGCATCCTGTCCACGGGCAAACTGGGCATTCTTAACGGTGACAATGACCAATAGTATCAAAGCAATTCGGATCATCGTTGGCAGCGCTCGCAGGGAATTCAAAGACAGATTCCGGGATTATATCTCAAATCCGAGCTGTGGCGACGCAGCCTCGGCTGGACGCCCATTTCGCCCAGCCATCCAGTAGCTGAGCTGCCAGGCCGCCCCAGTCTTGTCAGGGTTCGCAGGTTGCGTGGATTGCCAGGCCTGCTGGTTTTTACTTGCTAAAACGCGACTGGATTATCGATACCGATCTATCCGATACGAACTTTGGGTCGCTGAGTGATCACGCAATTTGTTGCGTCACTTTTGCGGGAACATCAGTTATGCAACCAGACTTACGAATGAAACATGCGTGCTCAGCATTTGCAGCAGTCTTACACGAGTCGATACAAGCTCGCCGCACTGCTCGCGTTCATGTCACCGGGTTTGGCATTTGCTGATGACACTCAGAACTCGCTTCGTCAAAGGGAAGCATCAAGCATTCAGTTGGGGCAGACGCTGCAATCCTCCAAGCGCCAGAAGATGCCATTGGCGATTGAAGAGGTCGATGGTTGGGTTTCTCGCGTGGGGCGTTCGCCATTGATCAGCCCTCTGGTGATCGACCCGTCATCGACGCGGCCGCAGTACTTCGCGCCGGTGCCAAGATTGTCGATCGGTACCGGACCGCTGGTTGTCTTGCCTGACTCAGATGCGTCATCGATGCTGGCATCTGGATTGGTGGGGCCTGTCGGTACGGCATCCATAAACTTGGCGTCCCGCGGCGATGGCTCGGCCGTTGCGGAACCGCAGGGAAGCGTTGTGGCGATGAAGATCGGCCAATCCGGCAGCAGTACCTTGACGATCGTTCCGAACGTTTTAGCCCCAGTACCTCGATCGGTCGATCTGCAGCCTGAAAACCCAGCGGAGCCGATCGCTGGTAGCGATTCTTTGAAGCCAGCTGCTCGCGTGGCGATGGCCAAGAAGTCAGAATCAGCGATCGTCGATAATCCGGAGCAGAACGAGCCAACGGGTGAGTTGCCGTTGGATGATTTAGCCGCTAGGGATGCGATTCCCGAGGGCGAATCCGACGCAGTGCTTCCGGAGGTGTCGGATGTCGAGATGGAAATCGAAAGCCCTGGGATGTCAAAGGAGCCGCTGGCAACTGATGAAGCTGCCTTGGACCCGTCTGGCGACAATGGCACCGACCTCGCTGAAACAGCAATCGATAAGATTGCTGATTCCCAGCGGCCCAGCGACACAACTCCGGCTGACGCTGGGTTGTCTGTAGGCGATGGCAAAGCCGTTGGCCCGTCGCCGATGGAGATTCGCAAGTTGCGTTTGCGAGACGATTTTCCTGGCGGCGGCGTTTCATCCCTTGGTGGTACGGAACCAAATAAAAAATCGAGGGCGTCCAGCGAAAGTCCCGGTGCCGTTGAACTGGAACCGCTTGATCCATCGATCGCGAAAATGCGAGTAGGCGATGTGGAACCGAGGGTGTTGGGCGAGTACGAGTCGCAGGAATCTGAAGGGTTGGTTCAGCCGCTGCCTCGGTCGTTGAAATTGGCGTCGGGCAACCCGATCCAAGGTGACATGATCACGAGTGCCGGCGAGATGGTTTTGGCTTTGGGGCAGCCGAGTGCAAATCGGCGTCTTCAGCCCCAAACGGCCCGGTTAAAGCCGATGATTGAACGAACGTTGAAGTATTACTGGGACCACCCCGAAGATGCTGCTGAGCGGACACATTGGGGGATGATGCACTCGATCATGGTCTTTGATCGCGACACACAAATTGTCAGTCGTCGCCAACGCTTCAACGCAGTTGCTTGGATGGCCGGGAACAATCCATGTCGAAACCAAACCTTGTTCTCGCGGGACGAGCACGGAATCCTGCCCAAGACGGGGGTCGGCCTGCAGGGGCACCAGGCACAACTGCTGGCGATTTTCGGGTTGATCGACGTGCCCTTAAATTATCCTGTATACGCGTCGAAGCAGAAGTACACGGTCAATGATATTTTGCTCCGCGAAATGCGAGATTGCAAAGTCAAGACGGAACTGACGTTCACGCTGATTGGTTTAGCGCACTACGCTGATACCGATTCGACTTGGGTTTCCGGTGACGGACAAGATTGGTCGGTGCCGCGTGTAATTCAAGAAGAATTAAGCCAACCGATTGTCGGTGCTGCTTGCGGCGGCACGCACCGATTGATGGGTTTTGGTCACGCGTTGCGGCGCCGCCAAGCGGAAGGCAAATCGATCGACGGACAATGGGAGCGTGCCGATCGCTATGTAAAAGATTTCGTAGCCTATACGTGGTCGCTGCAGAATCGCGATGGATCGATGAGCACGGCTTGGTACGAGAAACCGGAGGACAATGGCGACATCGATCGAAAGATTCAAACGACCGGTCACATGTTAGAAATGCTGATGACCGTTACGCCCGACACCGAACTACAGACGCCAGAGATGCTGCGTACCGTTAACTTCATGGCCACGACGCTTTACGCTGAGCGGGGACATGAGTGGCAGATTGGCCCTAAAGGGCACGCGCTGCGGTCATTGGTGATGTACTATCAACGGGTTTTCGGCACTCCGGCGCCTTGGCGCGCTGGCAGCGGATCGCGAAGCGCTGGGGCATCGACCGGCCGAACGGTCCGTTAAGTCCCTGAATTGCGATGCCGAAGAGTGCCGGGTATTCGTGTCAAAGAGGCCAGCCGAGAGAACGCCCGGAACCGACTAGCCGTTTCATTTTTTGGTCGGATGAACCCGTGGGCAAGGAACGTCGCCGCGAGCCATGGGAAAAAGCGACGAAACAGGTGGCGTAAAGCGTCTGCCCGAATTGCGACTTTTTTGGCGTTTGTTAAAACACCTGGCGTGTTCTGGACTCTTTCTCGCTGCTGGACGATCGACGTGTTGCTACCACACGCCGCTCAGCCAGGCGGTTCTTCGTCTATTTTCGCTTCCCGCGATAGGCCTCGGGTGTTTCCATGGCTCTTTCACGTCTGACCAAATCGAGTACCGCAATCATTAAAGTTGCCGCTGCCTTGCTGACTGATGTCGGCGGCGACGCGATGTTGCTATTGCTTGACGGGCCATCGGATTGGAAACGGCTCGCAGAGCTGACGGAATCGACTGAGAAGCTGGTGATTGTCGCGGCCGACAGTGTGTCGGAGTTGGAGGGTGCTGCCGATGCTGGACTCAAGCCGCTGCCGCTGAATAAGGAAAAGGCTCCACTGCTGGAACGATTGCAACACGCGCTGCTGGAAGCGGCCGCCGACGAAATGATCCGCCCCAACGGTTCGGTCGTTGCGGTCTATGGCGGATTTCAGCAGGGGCGGTTCGATTCGATCAGCCACCTGCAATTAGACGAACGCATGCGGCGATTGACTGCACGTGATTTGCAGAGCCTAGAAAGCAGTGTGCCGTTGAAGACGGTCAAGGCGGTCGTTGACTTGGCGGTGCAGATCGGTCGTGAAGGCCGCGAAGGCAAACCGGTCGGAGCGATGTTTGTCGTCGGCGACACGCGGCGAGTGCTGGAACATTGCAACGACGGTGGCGCCGATCCGTTTCGCGGCTACAACAAAAAGCACCGTTATTTGCTCGACCCCAAGGTGCAAGAAGATGCCAAAGAGATCGCTCAACTCGACGGCGCTTTCGTGATCAATCCAGACGGCTATATCGAACGCAGTCGTCAGATGTTGGAGGTCAGCCACGAGAGCCTGACGATGAACAAGGGGCTCGGTTCGCGACATTGGGCAGCCGCCGCAATCACCCAACGGACCAAGGCGTTGGCGATTGTCGTCAGCCAGTCAACCGGTACGGTGCGATTGTTCCAAAACGGACAACTGATGATCCGAATTGAGCCGATGGACAAAGCCGTGAAGTGGCAAGAGTTCTCATTCGTGTCGCCGCCGACACCGGGCGACCACTGACAAAAGATACGGGGCGAGCCGTGTGTGGGGGTGGGCGTGTGGAATCGACTAAGATGATACGGCGGTTTTTGACTCTCTGATTTACCCGTTGCAAGATTGGATGCATGTGATGGCGATAGGCATTGATCCCCTTGTCGACTTTGCTTGCAAGAAACTGCTTGGCAGTCCCGAACATACAGCTATCACGTTGCATTTCTTGAACGCCATCCTCGGCGGGGCACCCAGGATCACAGAGGTGGAGATCCTCAATCCGATCGTCGACAAAGAGTTTGAAGAAGACAAATACGCTATTCTTGACATTCGAGCCCGTGACAAGTTTGGGCGTCGATTTAACATTGAAATTCAGCGAACCCGGCCTGCGGCGCTTCGCGAGCGGCTGATGTACTACGCCGCAACCCAGATTATTGAACAGCTCGGCGAGGGCGATAATTACACGAAACTTCGTCCTGCGATCGGCATCTGCATTCTCGATTTGTCGCTGTATCCCAAAGTGAGCGACGTGCATTTAGATTTTCGCTTGACGAATACCAAGCACGGTCTGACGCTAACCGATCATCTGCAAATTCACTTGCTGGAGTTGTCAAAATACCAATTGCCAGGTGATAATGGAGTCGTCTCGGATCCGATCGATCAATGGTGCTATTTCCTTCTGCAGGCGAACGATTTGACTGCTGGGGAAATTTTTGCTCGGCTACCTGATCCGGCATTTGTTCAAGCGACAGGAGTTTTAGAAATGATTGCACGAGATCCTGACCAACGCAGACTTTACGAAGCCCGCTTAAAGGCGGAACGCGATGCAGTCGCAAAAGAACAATACGCACGTGAACAAGGAATTGAACAAGGAATTGAACAGGGAATTGAACAGGGAATTGAACAGGGAATTGAACAAGGTGAGCACCTAGGTCGGATCAATCTGCTGCAGCAGTTGCTTGGCGATGCTCCTTCGCCGAAGTCCGCGTTAAAAGAATTGTCGATTGAAGAATTGGCGGCAATCGAGCACGATCTACAGCGTCGTTTGCGAACACGCAACTGAAGTAGAAAATCATTCTGAGTCACGGCGGCGGCCGGTAGCAATAAGCTCTAAAGCCGAATTCGCTGCGTGATGGCTGCGTAATTTGTTCCGTTTGACCAACGGCTGATGAAGCAAACGACAACGTTTGCATCCGTACGTTCGACGTTCCCTCGCAACGATTTAGTCCACTCTGCTGGGTCTTGGCCGGTGCTGCGGACTTTTACGCTTTCGACCCAAAGCCCTTGCTGGCGAACCCAGCTTTTGATCCGCTTTAAATCAGCAGGGCCGGACCAGATCGTTTCAAAAAAGTGCATCAGAGATCGATCGGTGGGGATTTTTTCGCACCCGAAAAAACCGGCCGGCCCACCCAGTGACGAACAACCTCGGGCAGTTGCGATTGACGATGACAAACCGGCCGCTCGAACCGCCGGGTCTACGTCGATCAAATAAGGCGGCACTTCCCAGACGGACTCGATCGCGCGGTCTAGGTCAGCTAAATGCGACGCATCCGCCTCATCGACGGCGAAACACTCCCGGCGACCGCCCGCCCAGACGCGGACCGCCGAACGTCCGCCTGGATTAACCCCGGCGGCCGAAATGCAACTGCCACTCAACAGAGCCTGCTCGCGAACGCTGCCGTCGAAGCTGATCCATTGACGATGATTCTCGGCGACAATCAAACTTGTGGGACCGCATTGCGTGTCTTCATCAAGCTCAGCGGCGGGAGCTAATTTGACAATCGCCGGACGGCCGCCAGAAATAAGTCGAGCGACTTCGTCAATCGACGGCAGATAACTCGACGGCCGGACCACTCGCGATTTACCGCTTGGCCGACGATCCGGGTCGATGTGAATGGCTGCATCGGCCGGAATCTTGAACCGCATAACATCGTCGCACACGGCAACCGGGGTTGGGCTCGACCCGCTGCGGTTTGCGGCATCGAGCGTCAAGTTGGCGGCTGCCATTTCGGCGATTTGCCGGTCGACGTCGATCGCCACAACAGGACCACGCTTGGCAAGTTCCATTGCATCGCCGCCAATGCCGCTGCACAAATCAAAGACGCTTTCATTTTCAAACAACGATGCTTTGTAGGAGGCGACAACGCGATCGGTTGCTTGGGCGATCGATTTTTCGGTCGCCATCCAAACGCCCGGGCCAAACTTTTCGACCGACCGTGACTGCACACCGGCGATTGTCAGTATGAGCGCAGCTGCCTCCGCCCCATGCATCCGCCGCAACGACGTCGCCACTGAGGGAATGATCGGACCGGCAGCAATTCGGCGGATTGTTTCAGTCTGAGCGACCATCCAAGCCGCAGACCCCACCGCTGGCTGGCGGGCGGGCCTGTCCGAATCGGCGTCGTGGCTTGGCGGTACTGGATCTCGGTCACTATCGGAAGGCAAGGGCAATGGTGATCGGTCTTGTAAATAGGAAAGCGTAAGGACAAATGTTTTGAGGGGGATCAGCACGGTGTGTGGAGCTAGCATTGTGCCCGGAATCGCTCACGATTACAGACGCCGAGGCCGAAAAAGACGTTCGGGGGTGTGAAATTGGCGATTGGTGATAAAAATCAGCCAACTGACGGTGAATAACCCGTTGCCAGAAATCGGATCAACGCCTATTCTTTGCCACTTGAAACCGACAAAGTCACACAAAGTCACATTCAGTTCGATACGGCCGATCCCGGCTGTGTGATCGGGCGATCTCGCCGGAGTGAGTTTTTAACATGACCATGGACCGTAGCCTCAAGGTGCAAGCCGGGGCCATTAAATCGCGAAACGTTTTGACACGAGCCGAACGGGTCTCGCGTTTGATAGAATTAGATCGCTGGACCGATGAATCCGACGTCGTCGGTATGCCGAAGGTCCGCGTTCTCAAGGTTTCTTTGAAGAAGAAAAAGAAAGTCAAGAAAGAAGAAGCCGACGACAAGAAGGGCAAGAAGAAGAAATAGGCTTCGTCAGCGGCAACCAACATTGCCGCTGGCCTTTGTTGGTTATCCTCCGCACATACTCTGCGTAATTGCAGTTTACGGGCGTCATGGTACCAACAGCGACTATTTTGATTCGTCGATTCCGAACAATCTCGATCGCCGAGCGACTGGTTTCCAGCGTCTCGGCGATTTTTTTTATTTATTGTGCAAAGACCGAATGATTTTTCTCAATTGTTCGTTGCCATTCTACCGCTCAAGCATGCGACGCTTTGTTCATGAATCTCGGGCTGCATTCTGCCCCAGAAGGGACTCGCAACGGCTAAAATAAAGCTAGCTTCGTTACGATCTCAAAAGCACCGCCAACCAGGATTCGGTCGCGATGGTCACCCGCCTTCGACGCAGTCTCTCTGCTTCGGTCATTCTGGCCAGTATAGGATTAAGCCTGGTCTTATTCGGCCTTTGCACGCAATCCGCTGTCGCTCAAGGGCAACCCGCCCAGCGTTGTTTTGCAATCGAGCTCTATGTCCGAAATGCTGATCCTACGGCGGATGGTTGCATCGAAACGGTACGCGCGGCAATTGCCGCAAGCCCCGGCACACGCCTGAAGGTTCATCGCATCGATGCCACAACCGCAGCCGGAATCTCTGCGTCCCAGCGGTTGGCAAAACTATCGCAGGTCTACAGCTTCGATGTCGCAGCGACTCCCGTTCTTTACGGACTCAACCAAGCATTGACAGTCCCACGCGGCCGCGAAACCGACCAGTCGATTTGGGTCGACCATCTCGCGGCAATGCTGAGGGTTGAAGTTTTCACTCGCCCCGGTTGCTCGCGTTGCGACACGGCGAAGGCTTACCTAGCGAAGTTCCAAACCAAGTACCCGGCATTGAAGGTAGAGCTTTCGGATGTGATCGCGGTCCCCAAAGCGAATGCGCGGTTCACTGTCCTGGCCCGGCAGCAGGGTATCGGTGGGATCAGCTTTCCAGGAATCTCGCTCTGCCGCCAATTGGTGATCGGGTTCGACAGCGAAGCGTCGGGCGCGGCGAGATTGGATGCGGTGCTGAATAAGTGGAGCTTCGAATGCGTTGTGCCACCCAAGCGAGCCGGCCTGGACATGCATCGAAAGACAACTGCGACAAAGCTAGTCGCCTTCCAATCTACCGATCCGATCGCCGGCGCGTTGCCACAAGAAGGCGACGCGATTGAAGTAGCCCTCGACGGCGAATCGATGCCGGATCTGGTGATCGGGGACGACCTGCCGATCGATTTGGGCAACGGCACCAGCGGCGACTTGTCGATTCAATCGCAATCGGGGCAATCGATTGACGAAAGCGAGATCGATTTGCCTTGGATTGGTCGTGTCAGCGCCGATCGGCTCGGTCTGCCGCTGTTCACTCTGGTTATTGGCTTGGTCGATGGATTCAATCCGTGCGCGATGTGGGTATTGCTGTTTTTGTTATCCGTTCTGGTTAACCTTCGCGACCGGTGGAAGATTTTGGCAGTGGCCGGAACGTTTGTATTCATCAGCGGTGCGGCCTACTTCGCCTTCATGGCCGCATGGTTAAACGTCTTGTTGATCGTCGGTTTTCTTCGCTGGGTCCAGGTCGCGCTGGCGATGCTGGCGATTATTGTCGGATCGATCCATGTGAAAGATTTTTTTGCATTTAAGAAAGGAATATCGCTTTCAATTCCTGAATCGGCCAAGCCTGGAATCTATGCGAGGGTGCGCAAGATCGTAATGGCCGAAAGCCTGTTTGCAGCGATCGCCGGGGCAACCGTTTTAGCAGTTTTAGTCAACGTAATTGAACTGTTATGCACGGCAGGACTGCCAGCGCTGTACAGCCAGATATTGATGATGCAAGATTTTCCGGCGTGGAAAAATTATGCATACCTCGGCTTGTACGTTGCCGCTTATATGTTCGACGATGCCGTCATGGTTTCAATCGTAATTGCAACACTTGGAAAACGAAAGTTGCAAGAAAACGAAGGGCGCTGGCTGAAACTGGTCAGCGGACTGGTAATCTTGTTGCTCGGTTTGATACTGCTGCTGCGGCCTCAGTGGCTAGGATCCTAAGCGGTCACCTCAGCACGGTCCCGCTCGGCAGGCGATGCCCCCGCAGAAACTCTTCAGCGGAAACTTCCGACCGCCCCGCAGCCTGCAACCGATCAATTCGGATAAGGCCATCGGCGCAGGCAACTAGAAGTTCTTTATCAGAGACTAGCGTTCCCGGTGCGGCGTTCGATCGTCCATCGCCCCCGACCGGCGAAACCGATCGAATCGCGATTCTCAGCGGCGGTTTATCGGACCCCGCGATCGCCAGATCGGTGTAAGCCCCTGGCCAAGGCTGCATCCCGCGAACGTGACAATCGATCATCCGCACCGAACGCGACCAATCGATTTTGCCAGACGCCTTATCAAGTCGCGGCGCACGACTGACCCGACCGGTATCTTGCAGTTCACCGATTTTCGCTTGTCCGTCCCACCGGGCCAGCATCGCGACGCTGACCAAAGTTGGCTCGACGCCCAGTAGCGATAGTCGATGTTCCAGATCCCCCGAAGTTTCATCGTCACGAATCGCCGTTTCCGCCTTCGCTAGAATCGGCCCGCCATCCAATCGAGGCGTCATGTGAATCACAGAAACGCCCGTAACCACGTCGCCGGAAAGCAATGCCCACTGCACCGGTGCCGCTCCGCGATACGCAGGCAACAAAGACCCGTGCAAATTGATGCCACCCAACGGCGCCACCGCCAACGCATCGCTCGAAAGAATTTGGCCAAAGTCGCAAACAACCAGCAGATCCGGTTGGGCCGCTGCGACTTTCGCGATCGCATCCTCGGCATTCATACTTTGTGGATCAAACAGCTCGAAACTGTACTTTGCTGCGAACTCGCGAACCGGACTAGGCGGTGGTCCCTTGCGGCTTTTCACCTCACGCGCCGGACGCGTCACCACCAGCGGAATCTCGTGTCCTGCACCGACCAACGCCTCGAATGACGGAACGGCAAACGGACCGGTGCCCATCAAAACCAAACGCAACCTTCGCGAAGAGTTGCCATCCGTTTGCTTTGCCGCTGTTGATTCGGCTTGCCCACCACGATCCGTCATCAAAGCACCATCCTTCATCAAGCGTAACGTGATTCCCATTTGGCCAATCGTGCGATCAACTCTTCATCGTTGGGGACCTCACCCTTCTGCTGCTGGTCGCGAAACTCGCTCTCCATCTCCTTCAATTTTGATTCTATCGCCAATCGACTGCCGTCCAGCATCCGGTCAAAGAAGTAGACTCCGTTGAGGTGGTCGATCTCATGCTGAACGATCCTCGCTAGAAAGCCGTCTAAATCGCGTTGAATCAAGTTTCCCGACATGTCGTAAGCATTCAACTTGACCTTTGTCGCGCGTTTTACGTCGCCAAAGATTTCCGGCAAGCTCAGGCACCCTTCGCGATCGACTTCGTTCCCTTTGGGCAGGTTCAATTCCGGATTGA
>DNWZ01000761.1 GCA_003506095.1 Planctomycetaceae bacterium
TATGGCGACGACCGCAGGCAGGCGATTGAAGATGCCTTCTGGAGCGTCCTGACCAGCACTGAGTTCGCGTTCAATCATTGAACGCGTTTTGCCGGTTCGACTTTTCGCGGTTCTTATCAAGTATCGGGCTTGAACGTCAGGCGGCGGTGGCGCAGCCAACGCGCGACAAGCCAACAAAGGATTGCCCAAGCGGCCCCGGCCATCCAGCCGGCCAGGACATCCGTGGGGTAGTGCACACCGAGATAAACTCGGCTGGCCCCAACGATCAGGGATAGCAAAATGGCGACTGACAACACGTAAATCTTTAGCCGCACATGAGAAACCGAAGCGGCCAGAAGGACTCCGGCGGTTAAATAGATGACGGCGGAAAGCATTGAATGTCCGCTCGGAAAGCTGCTGGTATAGACATGCGACAGATAGAAGTCAGCCTGCGGTCGAGGGCGTGAAACGAGATACTTCAGGCTGGTTGTCAGGATCAATCCGCCCAGCGAAGACAGACTCAGCAAAATCATCAGACGCAGTTTGTTGTCAAGCAATAGGTAGCCTGCGGCGACGGCCGTAAAGAAGCTTAGCCAACCGACGCCGCCCAGCGCAGTTGCGTCGCGGCCGAGTTCTCGTAGCCAAGATGGCCCGATTGGCAAGCTGGGGTCTTCGGCACTGCGGGTCACTTCGATGACCCATTTATCGAAAGCGTGAGTGTCGCCGTCGAGCACCTCGCTAGCAACTTCGATGAATCCCCATGTGGTCGCAACGAGGATGAAGCCAGCAAGCAGAACAACGGGCTCGCGACCGCCAAACCAGGCGGCGAGATTTCGGAATGTTTGAATGGCGGTGGTTAACATGCAGGATTAGCCGGCTGAGCGCTGTTGCAGCGATTGGTCGAATCTGCGATCGAACTCTGCAAACAATGCCAATGTCTCGGGCCGATCCAGCACGGATTGCACGTTGGCCGCTCCGGACTGAACTTTGTCGCTCGGCTCCAGTGCCTCGGCGGTCGGCTCCTCTTTGCGCGATACCCGCGTTGCCATGGCAATAGCCGCCGACTTCAGCCCACTGACGCTCTTGAGTGCATCGATCAATGCGGCACGCACGACATAGAAATCCATACCCGAAAAAGCGTCATCAAACGCTTTTCGCATTCGTTTCGCAGTCGTCGGATCGAGCGTGAGCGATTGCATTTGCAAGCAACGATCAAGCGTTCGACCTAAGAGCACTATTTGAATGATTTCGAGCGGTACGTTACGAACCGATGTGATGATGCGGACCGTTTTGCGAATCGGAAACAGTAACAGTTTAAAGGGAGCCCGAAGGATTTTTGATGTCCAACTGTTAAAGAATCCGTCGGTGTCGTAATACGGTGTCAGCGAATCAGCCGAAACTGAACTTTTGTGCGAAGACAGCGTTCGAGAAACGACGAAGCGGCGGCATCGGTATCGAACCGCTTCTTCGGCGTACGGGACCGGAATGAATCGCGACGCGGCTGAAACAATTCCTGCCATTGCCCATTGATTGATCAGCCATGCACTCGGNNGGCACCCTCGGAGAAAGGATGGTTTTTGGACACAGGCTGGAAGCCTATGCCACTTGAGCAAGTCGACTGTGGGTTCGAGCAAACGCTATGCCAGGATCAGTAACGATTCAGCTTCCATAGTTCAGCTTGCATAGCTCCACGGGCCGCGTGGCGTGCGGCTGAGCATCGCAGCGGCCTCTTCATCGCCGATGATCGATTCGGTATCGGGATTCCATTTGATCGATCGTTTTAATTGCATCGCGATGTTGCCCAAATGGCAAATCGATGCGGTGCGATGGCCGCTGGCAACAGGGCTGATCGTCTCTTCTCGCGACTTGACGCTGTTAATGAAATTGCGAACGTGATCGGGAAGATAATTCTTGTAATCGTTTTCCGTTCGCTGGGGAATCGAAATTGGCAGACGAATCTTTGCACTGGAAAGATCGCTGTCGATCCCTTGCGACATTTCAAGCCTGCCCGAGTTGTATTGAACCCATCCATCGGTCCCGACAAAACGACAGAGTGAAGTTTTGGGTTTGGTCTCACAAGTCAGTTCGACACCGTCGGCATAAGTGGCCTTGAAGGCGACGCGCGTCGCGGTCGTGTAGAGCGATCCGGGCTCGGGCCATTGCGAACCGGTATCCTCGAAAGCGACCGGCCCGGAATCGTCCGATCCGTGACCCCACTGGGCAACGTCCAGCATGTGGGTGCCGAAGTTGGTGACTTGACCGCCGGAGTAGTCGAGATTGAATCGGAATCGATAGAGGCATCGTCCAGCATGATAGGGCGCCAGCGGTGCTGGGCCGAGCCACATGTTGTAATCAAAGCCTGCGGGCACCGGTTCGGCTTTCCAGCCCGGGCCTGGTTCGACCGCGTTGTTTTCAGGCACATAAGTTTCGATGCGAACGAGTTTGCCGATCCTTTCGTTCAGCACCAGTTCGCAGGCTTGGCGAGCGGCGGGGCCGGAGCGATGTTGGCTGCCGGTTTGCAGCATTCGCTTATTTCGGCGAATCGCGTCGACCATCAATTTCCCTTCGTTTAAGGTCAACGACAGCGGCTTTTCACAGTAGACGTCTTTCCCAGCATCAGCGGCCATGATGGTCATGATCGCGTGCCAATGATCTGGCACTACCAAGACAACCGCATCGATGTCGTCGCGAGCGATGACGTCGCGAAAATCACTGTACGCTTCACAGGCCTTATAAGAACCCGACTTGGATTTGCTGCTGTAGTGCGCCAGCACCTGTTCTAAGCCTGGCTTGCGGCCTAAGAAATGTTTGGGATCGTTGTAGCCGTAGCTGCCTTCATTGACATCACACACCGCGACGACTTGCACATCGTCGTTTTCGAGAAACGCGGGCAAGTCGCCACGGCTTTGGTTTCCCAGGCCGATGAATCCGATCGAGACGCGTTCGCTGGGGGCCGCTGCACCGGCGAGGCGGCTTGAAAGGATCAGTGGGGTGGCAGCAGCGACCGACGCGGCCGCGGATCGTTTGAGAAAGGCACGACGCTTCATCGGATAGCACCTGATGGTTTGGTTAGTCGTTGATGGACAGGATTGAATCTCGGCAAAATCACTCGATTGCTGCCGAAGTACTTTGGCTTCAGAAAACGCGAGATCGGTAACTCGGGTGCATTCGCTCTTTGTTCGTTCGCGTCAACGGCGTTGGAGCAACGTTGCGATATCGGCGGGACTTGACCGACCGTCGAGGACAGCAATTACCTCAACGCCCGTTCTGACCAAATCGGTAATAAATCATGAAAGGATGCCGACTGGCGATTTTGCGATGGTAGCCAAAATGTGTTTCGTGGATACCAGCCGTCTCACTTAGCGATTCAATGTCATCAAAGATCCTTTCGAAAAAATATTCGCCAGCGCCGTAGTCTTGCCGGTCGTAGAAGGCCACACCTTCGGCAATATCCGAATGTGCCTCATTGCGAACTTCGACGTTCATCGACAATCCGCTTTACTGCAATCTTAGCCTCAGCAACCGACATGCTGGGTTCGTTGCTTGGATTCGCTGTGCGGTATGCAAGCACATCCCCGTGCCAGGCAGGAGAATCCAGTGATCGAGAATCAGCAGCCAAGCGCTGCCAAAGAAGATCAAAGGCGACCTGCTGCTGTTCGGGATTCAACGTGTCAATAAATGTTTCAATTTCCATAGCTCGTCTCCACCCCGCTATTCTAACCCCAGCCATTGCCAATGTCGAAGCATCGTACCTGCAATTTCAACGGCCGAGCCACGATTGTAGCGTCAAAGAGCGGGCAAGTTTGCAACCCCACCGTTTTTAGAGCCGCCTAAAAGCGGGACTACAAACATTCCACTCTTGGCTTTGCCGATTCCGCGAAGCATGTCGGCACTTATATTTCGGCAGAACGAATCCAGCTCTAGCTGGCACTCTCCCGCTGGAAAAGTCGAGGCCCAGACGAGCAGAGGGAAAAACGCCCTCCCCGGCCGCTACTGCATCCGACCCTCCCGCAAGCGGGAGAGTGAAATGCATGCGCCGGCGGAATCGAAGTTAGTATGCGGAAAGATTACTACCCACGTGCTTAGATCGTCTTCCACTGACGATCGGCGGCGCTTTCTAACACGGCGTCGCAAACCTTTTGCGTTTCCAACGCATCGCGGAAGTTTGGCCGAGGCTCTTCACCCGTTTCAAGCGACTTCAAGAAGTCGGCCACTTGATGAATGAACGTGTGCTCGTAACCAATCTGCAATCCTGGCACCCACCAATTTCCCATGTAAGGCTGGTCGCCGTCGCTGACATGAACGTTGCGCCAGCCACGAACGATCGAATCGTCCGCGTAATCGAAGTACTGCAATCGATGCAAGTCGTGCAGGTCCCAGCGAATCGAAGCGTGTTCGCCGTTGATTTCGAGTGTGTAAAGCGCCTTGTGGCCACGTGCATAACGGGTCGATTCGAACAAGCCGAGCGATCCGTTGTTGAAGTGGCAGAAGAACGAACAGGCGTCGTCAATCTTTACAGGTTGTTTGGTGCCCGTGACAGCGTGCATGCGTTCTTTGACAAACGTTTCGGTCATTGCAGACACATCGGTGATGCCGCCGTTGAGCCAAATGGCGGTGTCGATGCAGTGCGCCAACAAGTCGCCGGTCACGCCGCTGCCGGCCGCTTCGGCGTCAAGCCGCCAAGTCGCCGCGCCACCTTGGGGCACGTCTGCATTGATCGTCCAGTCTTGCAAGAAATTGGCACGATAATGAAAGATTTTGCCCAAGCGACCTTCGTCGATCAATTGCTTGGCCAACGAAACCGCCGGAACGCGGCGATAGTTGTACCAAACCATATTCTTAACGCCGGCCTTTTCGACCGCCTCACACATCTCTTCGCCTTCGGCGGTGTTCATCGCCAAAGGTTTTTCGCACAAAATCATCTTGCCAGCTTTGGCGGCTTCGATCGCGATCTCTTTGTGCAAGTTGTTTGGCGTGCAGATATCAACGGCGTGAATATCGTCTCGTTTGAGCAGTTCACGCCAATCGGTTTCGATCGACTGGTAACCCCAAGTCTTCGCAAACCCTTCGGCCTTATCACGGTTGCGGGCACAAAGAGCCTTTAGCACTGGGCGATATTCACAGGGGAAAAAATGGTTGGCTTGCGCGTAGGCGTTCGTATGAGCTTTGCCCATGAAGCCGTAGCCAATCATGCCGATGTTCAGGTCTTTCATGTTGAGTGATTCTTGTGAAGGGTGGAAAGAAGATTGGTTGATAGGGAACAATGGCCTGCGTGGCTATATCACTCGGACCAGCCGTGAGCGTCTTGCACCGAAAGCATCGCGCCAAGGATGCTGTTCCATGTTTCGCTCTTGTGCATCACCGAGTTCGGGAACATGCAACCGTCCCAACAGATGTGCCGAATGGTTTTCAGCACGTCACCGTGTTCGTCACGTAACCAGAATCCGGCATCCGTTGCAATGTCCAGCTTTCCGCCGGGCGCGTCGGGCAAGCAGTGGCGACCTGTCTTGTCGTGCGAACCGGTGCCATGGACCGTGCCGTCGTTTTGGGCGACGTGGAAGTCGATCGTCCAAGGGCGCAGCGCGTGCGTCAACTTCTTGAGCGCCGTTTGTTTTGCTGCGGTATCGGACCAATCGAAATCCGGCGGCAGAATCGCGTCTTCAGGGGCGTTGTAGCCCATCAGGTACAACAGCGTGTGTGCCATGTCGGCTTGAAAACCGAGCCGTTCGGGATGGCCGACTCTTTCCAGCAGATCGACCATGTGCTTCCACGAATGCATGCCGCCCCAGCAGATTT
>DNWZ01000393.1 GCA_003506095.1 Planctomycetaceae bacterium
GTCAAATACCTACAGAAGCAGTAAAGCTCTAAGCAGTTAGGAATATATCCTTCGGCATTACTCGTAGTGGTTTTTTTGTATCCCGAAGGCATTACAGACGGTAGCCGGTCATTAAGCGAAACGACACCACGTAACACAACCAAAAATAGTNNCAAAGGAGTCAGAGACAAGCCCCTGCCGTGCTGCTTGCCCCAGGCATAACGGTTGTGAAACGTATCGGGATCGACCTATAGCGCGGTCGCCGTAAGCCAAGCAATATCATACGGAAAAACATATCCCTACCTGCTCAACGCGTCAGCCACCTGAACCGCCACGCGTCAGCCCCCAGTTCCCACAAGCCAACTGAGCCGCCACACATACTCAGCCGACGTACACACACGTCATGCACAAGCACCATGTCACTTAGCACGAGTACGAATCGGCGACAATTCTTCACACGGACTCTCTCAAACGCCCAATCGCAGCAACCTCACTCGCAACACACACGGCCAGAATCGCCTTAACTCGTTGCTACGCCAATCACTGCCGATCCTTATGCACCACCGACATCTGATGCACTTGGCGGTTTGTCGGATTCTCAATGCGGATTGATACTTGGATCGATTCAGGACGAGTCAAAAACGGCGGACTCGTCTCGCGTTCCAAGTAACCATCCGCCGCAAACACCGATGTCGTGGACGAATTGATTCCGGTCGCGCCTAGGTCAAAGCTCTCGTCAGCCGGCACAGTCATTGACCAACGAGAACCTTTTCCTGTTGCGGCGGTATGCCCCTGCAAGAATCCATCATGTTCGTAATGAAAAGTAAACGTGTCAAACGTAGGTTGGAAGATTCGAATCGCTCCACCCGCATCAACAACGATTTTTCCAGAACGATATAGCGAATCTTCGTACGTATTTAACGTGGTCGAAGTTCCGCTGTAATTAACAATTCCGGAAAACTCGGTGAGCAGCAGCGACGTCACATCTGTATTAACAGCGATTGCTCCATCCGAGTTACCCGTTGCAGGGGCAAGTCGATCGAACCGTCGAACTTGCCATCCTCGAACCGGACCACCGGCGAGCACCGGAAACATCAAATCGACGAAGTCACCTCGGATCGGTACCCGTCGTGGTGATTGATTTATAAAGTCTCTAATTGCTTCACGGTACCCAGGATCAGATGTTCGAACGGTTTGATTATTTGGTGCCGCAGTTGTAAGAATTGCCGCATCCCGGTCAAAAACCTTTACATCCAATGCGAGCGCGTTAGTCGCAATCACATCTTCACCTAATCGCTCGAGGCCCCAAGCGTCATCGGAACTGAAACGATGCGTGAAGTCTGTTCCTAACACAAATTCCGGGCGAATAAATCCGCTCATCAAAATGGGAGTGACAACCTGTGCGTTGCTTGCACCGGATACCGGAGGAGCCAAGCGAGCGCCATCGACGGCGGAAATACTATTAAGAATCGGCGCCGGAGGCCCAAGGGCCAGGACCGGCATCGTCGTTTCACCAGTTGGTAATCCAGCGACGGTTGATGGAACTCGAACGTGGCCAAACCGGTTATGTGGCAGTGCCAAGTCATTCAATGAGTTTGCGGCAACCGCTCGGGTCGGAAGCCCATTGGCATCCAGAACCCGGCGAAGTGACAAATCGCATTGTTGATGAACACCGGCCATTCCGTAAATCCAGGCATCGCCCCAAATCGGAGTAGCGGCCGCAGTGACGGTGTCATTGGTTCCTGTGGTGATTGCCGGCCATTGGTCGGCACGCATGAAAGGAAACGAACTTCCGTTGATCGTAAAGTCTCGATCTGTAATGACGCCATTTACATTCAAATCGGGGCGAATCAGTAAGACACGGCGATGCAACCGGATGTTGTCGGGCAATGTGTTTGCGTCAAAATCGATCGGAGTAATTGCAGTCGGCAAGGCGTTTCGCACATAGTCGGGACTCGCAAAATAGATGATCTCCGCGTACTTCGATTGTATTACAATCGGGTCCCATGCGTTGCCGGTAAAATTCCTCGGGTCATAGCCAATGCTCGTGCCATTCACAAGATTATTAAAATGGACTGTCTTCTGATCGAGCACAAATCGCGGCACTTTACCGGTAAACCAATTGTCGCCTGTCGCGACCGCTGTAAACGCAATGTAATCATCAAAATCGCCATACCGGGAGTGCGCCGTTTGCGGTGATCCGTCGACGACTTCCGACAAGAACAAAGACGAAGTCGCGTCCGTAACTGGCCCCTCATAATACATAAAGTATCCGGACGGATCGAGCGTCGACACGCAGGGTTCCAGTGGAACCGTACAACTGGCAAGGTCGGTCTGCAGGCGGTTGGTTATATCTCGTAGCTCGTTGGTAAGCTCGACTTGCGCGCGGCTGTCTCTGACCGTTTCGCCAATAAAGGCAAACCCACGGCCCAGCGCAGCCATCAACAGCAATGTAACCGCCATCGCGATCATCATTTCGATTAATGTAAACGCGAGCCGAACTGGACCGGCAGAAGGAAATGCTGGTCGGGAATGTTGTATTAAATTCGTCACCATGGTACTTAGTTTACTAACTTGCGAAATGTAAGTGAAAAGCCTAAAGAAGCAGGAAATCGCAAAACTTCATTGCCTAGCATCAATCAACCGTGCTGAACGAAATCCAATGTCCCACTATCAACCACCTACTGGAAATACCTTTCAAACACAATTGCATCGCGCACGTTTAAATCTTCCCCGGGAATAAATCCTACTGGGCGTGAACGATAAATGATAAACATTCCTCTGAATCGTTCGTTCTGGCCGATTTCCTCGTTATACTCACGTCCTAAAGAGTGTGTTTCCGGGTCGACTTCGAAAAGCCCGATGGTCAT
>DNWZ01000582.1 GCA_003506095.1 Planctomycetaceae bacterium
CCAAATTGGCCAGCCGTCTGGACCGTTGAACCGTGGAAAATCTCACCCGAAACGGGCGGCAGGCTGAACGCCGCCAAATCTTGCCCGTTTTCTCTATAAGAAAAACAGCGGTAATCTTGCGCCTTGCAAATCCCGTTTTCTATGCTCGCTTTTCGTTTCTTGCCAGCTAGTGACAGCTAACGACAGCCCAAAGAAACAGAAGGAAGAAAATGAGCGTGCATTTTTCACCAGCGACATTAGACGCAATCGCGGACGCAATTGCCGAACGATTGGCTGTCCGTTTGGGAGCCATGCCCAAGGCCGATGACCTGTTGGACATAAACGAGGCAGCCGAATTGCTGGGGTGCAGCCTATCCACAATCGAACGAGCAAAGAAACGCGGCGAAATCTCGACCGTGAAAGTCGGCAAGCTGATTAGGTATCGTCGCGCTGACCTACTGAACACCCATGCACGACAGGCACTAGATTCTGTCGGCCCGATTGGGCAAAAATGAAAACAGCCCAGGATTGGCGTCCCAGGCTGGTTTCGATTTTCAATTTCCGTCGCCTACGCCCGCAAAGCAAAGCGACATCCCCTCTAAGGATTCTTTGACTTTAATGAATGCGATTGTAAATGCAAGTCACCGGCTGGTCGCCGCTGCGCCGGTCATGATGCCAATAACGAAGATCAAGCCATCGCCCGAAAACGATGAGCTTTATGGTGCGGTTGACCCGGACAGCAACGATCTAATCCTACTCACCAACTCGATTATTCGGGATGGCTTACTGGAGCCGATTATCGTTTCGCGGGATGGCTGGATTGTCAGCGGCCATCGCCGACATGCTGCATCACTACTCGCCGGGCTGACTGAGGTTCCGGTCTGTTTAGTGCCGCGTTTGCGACGGAAGATGGCGCCAGCGGGGTGGAAAAAAATCCTCAGATCGTTCAACCACCAGCGGGTGAAATCGTCTGCCGTGCGGATGAAAGAAGCTGCCTTGGATATCGACCCTGATATTGCGCACAAGCAGTTGATCGACCAACGCGAAGAACTGGACCGCGACGCGCTGCCCCAAATCGAAATAACTGGAAGCATGGTTCGGTCTGGCGTCAGCGAACGGAAGCAAGAGTTCTTGAACGCTTCGCTACGAGTGATTGAAGGACTGCGGCCGTTCTGGCCGGTCACTGTTCGCCAAGTGCATTACGGTCTTCTCAACAACCCGCCGTTAAGGAACACGTCGAAGGGGTCGCAACGGGCGCAGTACCAAAACGATACAAAGTCCTACAACGATCTGTGCGACTTGCTCACTCGCGCACGGCTGATCGGTGCAATCCCATGGGATGCGATCACTGATGAGACCAGGCCGACATCTGGCACTCGATTTACCCGCGACGCGGCTGAGTTTGTTGATACGGAGTTCCATCATTTCCTACGTCACTATCGTCGTGACCTACTACAGAGCCAGGCGGATCACGTCGAATTGATCGTCGAGAAGCTGACCGTGCAGGGCATTGTCCAACCGGTCGCGGCGAAGTATTGCGTTCCCATGACGGTAGGACGCGGCTACTGTTCGTTGCAGCCACGATACCAAATCGTCCAGCGCTACAAACGCAGCGGTAAAGATCGCCTCAAACTGCTGATCGTGTCCGACTTCGATCTCGATGGTGATGAGATTGCCGATTCGTTCTTCCGGTCGATCAGAGACGATTTCGGGGTGGCTGGTGTCACAGCCAGCAAGGTTTTGCTGCGGCAAGATCAGGTTGCCGAATTGGGCATCCCAAGCAACGGCCTGGAAGCCAAAGAATCATCCTCAAAATTCAAGAAGTTCGTCGAGAGGTACGGATCGACCGACGTTTACGAACTGGAGGCCGTGCCGCCGCTTGTCATTCGGCAGACGATTGCCGATGCCATCGAGGCGACCATCGATCTGAATGCATTCAACCGTGAGTTGGCCGACGAAAGGCAGGACGCGGTGCGGCTCCAGGCGATCAAAGAGCAATTCAAAGATGCATTTCCGGGCATGCTCGGAAACGAACTGGAGAGCGACGGCTGATCGCATTTCCGGGCATGCATGCTCAGAAACCGATCGCACAAGACCAGTAGCCCACCCTGAAAACAAAAAAATGGCCACCGACCACGTGGGTCGATGACCACTTAGATTTTCCGTCGCAAAACGCTGCCAGGCAAATGCGACAAACAACCGCAAGGAATGCACCGATAATAGCGACTGCGCGCCGATTCACAACGGATGACCGTTTCTACTTTTGCCACCCTGAGACGCTGGATATCAGCGAGGCATTGCCACCAAAGCTGCACAAGCGATGCGATGACGCCCTTTATCTGGTGAACACAATCATGCGTCAGCACGCCTACGGGCGATGCGATGAAGGCGGACGGGTCACGCTGGAAAAAAAAGAACTCGACAAGGTAATGGCAAAGGACGACAGCCGAGTCGTAATCGAGGCTTTGACAGAGCGCGACGTATTAGACCGCGATTTTTACAAGTGCGGACAGAAATCATACGGCTATATGCTGCACCCTCGCTTCGTTGCCGACCGCGCAGCAATGACAGAATGTCGAGATCGACGACTAATGAGGGCGTGGGCCAAGTATCGGCAGCAGGGCCGTGACGCGCAGATGGCGAGATGGCAGCAGGTACACCACGATCTAGCCGCGCAACAGTGGCGACTAGGTATCGATCTGGATCAGGCTATGGAGATTATCGCAAGCCTGGAGCAAGAGGATAATCAGTATGACGCGCAACGCATTCTCGTGTCTGACATTGCCGAACGTCGTTTTCGGCTGTCTGTCGGTACGTGGGGCCGCGTATCGAACAATATCACAAGCTTAAAACGCGAACTGCGAAAATCTCTACGTTTTCACGGGCGACCATTGGAGCAAGTCGACCGGAAAAACAGCCAACCAACCTTTTTATCTCATCTAGTCCAACGGAATCCGATCCAACCAACCAACCGACCCGATCCCCAAACCCATTATGATTCCGAAAATCAAATAAGAGAGAAATCGCGCCGGTATGCTGAGGCAACAGGCGAAGGGCTATTCTACGAGCATTTCGCCGATCTGCTGGAGAAAGAGGACGTAAAAATGCCAGCCGAACCGAATCGACGCGATTGGATCAAAAGACGGGTGATGGCTGATGTATTGGCCAAACGGCGGACGAAGAATGGCGGCGAATACGCGAGCGACGTAGAGAACGTTTTCCGCAAGTATTTTCCGGCTGAATGGAGGTACGCCCGAACTTTGAATCGTACCGGCGCTGTCGACGAACACGCAAACCTCATTCGGCGACTACAGCGTGAGGAATCCGGCCTCGTGATACACGATGTGGCGGTTGGGGTGATTGC
>DNWZ01000476.1 GCA_003506095.1 Planctomycetaceae bacterium
CGAGATGAAGCACGGCCCCATCGCGCTGGTCGACGCTCAAACGCCGAGCGTTTTTCTGGTGCCACCGGGAACCACCTATGAGAAGGTGATGTCGAACATGGAAGAGGTCAAGGCAAGGGGCGGTCCGATCATTGCGATTGCCAGCCATGACGACCCGCGAGTAGAAGCGATTGCTGACGATGTGATTCATTTGCCCGCGGCGCCGGAGTTTCTGCAGCCGATCGTGTCGGTCATACCGCTGCAGTTGCTGGCCTATCACATCGCGCTGCTGCGTGGTTGTGATGTTGATAAGCCACGTAACTTGGCGAAGAGTGTGACTGTTGAGTAAATTGGGGAATTCTCCCTACTGTTCGTTTTTTGTCCGTCCGATTTTCAGGGATCCGTAACTGTGACGACTCCTTCAACCAAACGTAAGGCTGAGCCGAAGGCTCGCCAACCGCGTGTCGCTGGCCTGACGTACAGTGCTCGCAAGGCTTTGACCGTACATATTGGTGAAAAGGCCGGGACCGAGATCGCGGATTTGATCCAGCAAATGGCAGCCGAGATCGAAGAATTGCGACGCACCAAGGTCAGCATCACACGAATTGTGCCCGGCGGCGAACCGCGATAGTTTACGCCTCATGAGCACTCATCTTGTCACCGGTACGGCCGGTTTTATTGGATCTCACTACGCGATGCGGCTGCTGCGCGGCGGCGAAAATGTGGTCGGTTTTGACTGCGTCAACGACTACTACAGCGTGTCGCTCAAACGCGACCGCCTGAAGCGAATCGCCCAGATCGCGGCTGAGCCCGGTTCGGGAACTTTCACGTTTGTCGAAGCGGATTTAGCGGACCAAGCGGCTGTCGATAAAGTCTTTGCGGACCACAAGTTCGATCGCGTTGTGCATTTGGCGGCACAGGCCGGTGTGCGGTACAGCGTTACGCATCCACGAACTTATGTGCAGAGCAATTTGGTTGGCTTTATCAACATCCTGGAAGGTTGTCGTCATGCCAATGTAGCGCATTTGACGTATGCCAGCAGCAGCAGTGTTTACGGGGCCAACAAATCGATCCCTTTTGCTGTGACCGATAACGTCGATCACCCGCTGAGCCTCTATGCGGCGAGCAAAAAGGCGAACGAATTGATGGCTCATACCTACAGCCATTTGTATCAATTGCCGACCACGGGGCTGAGGTTCTTTACGGTCTATGGTCCTTGGGGCAGGCCCGACATGGCCTTGTTCTTGTTCACCAAAGCGATTCTGGAAGGGCGTGCGATTGACGTGTTCAATCATGGCCAAATGATGCGTGATTTCACTTACATCGACGACATTGTCGAAGGTGTTTATCGAACAAGTGCCTCGATTGCGGCGCCAAATCCACAGTGGTCTGGCCAGACGCCGGATCCGTCAACCAGCGCCGCACCGTATCGGATTTACAACATCGGCAACAATCAACCGGTGAAACTCGAGCGGTTCATCGAAGTGATCGAGCAGGCGTTGGGGATCGAGGCAAAGAAAAATTATTTGCCGATGCAGATGGGGGATGTCGTAGAGACCTACGCGGATATCGATGCGCTGTCGCAAGCGGTCGGTTTCCGCCCCAACACGCCGATCGAAACCGGGGTGCAGCGTTTTGTCGATTGGTATCGCGATTACTACGCATGTTGAGCTGTGGGCACGGTTTCCGTCCGCCATTGGCAAGCGTGTGGCGCAGCAACTTCTGGTAGCGAGCGGATACCGCAGTGAGCGGGTGAAGGTCAGCCTGTAACGATTGTAACAGCAGCACTTGTTGTAACTGCGACGAATGTCGCTTGTGACGGTTGAGATGGTTGGTTTGTAAGGCCGATGACAGTTGTGCCGCGAGTTCTGATGTTCGCGGCCGCTTTGGTCGTTCGGCTCGCATGGGTCGTGATGACGAAAGTGGTTATCGCGAGCCCAAAAGACGAGCCGTAGCACATGTTGATCGATAAGTTTGCCCGCAAGTCGTCGTTGAATAAAGCTGCCCGTGCATCGCTGGCGTTGGGCACTCTGTTGTCCAGCGGATGTGGCATGATCAACAAAGTCGCGCCGGGACCCGGGCCTCACGATACGCGCACCTCGTACCATGACACCGTTGGGATGCAGATTTCGTATCCCGATGTTCGCGACTGTGCAAACGAGGTCACTGCTGCGGCACGCGGTAGCGCGTCGCCGTTGGTCGCCGAAGACCCCGCGAAACTGCCGACGTTTGACATGACTTTGGCCGAAGCGGTTCAAATGGCGGTGCGGCAAAGTCCCGTCGTCCGAGAGCTCGGCGGCACACTTGTCACTCAGCCGGTGTTCTCGCAAACGATCTTCGATCCGTCGCTGGCACATGCGAATCCGCAACAGGGTGTCGAAGCGGCGCTTTCGGCGTTTGATACCCAGTTTTCGGGGCAGTTGTTTTGGAACAAGCAGGATCGACCAGGCAACATCGCTGGCTTTGGCGCGCTGTTTCAGCCCCCAGTCTTTCAGGGCACGACATCGACGTACCAAACCGAACTCAGCAAGCGGACCGCACAAGGCGCACAATTTTCTCTTCGTCATGTGACGCTCTATGACCGCAATAACAGTCCGGTCCGAGAATTCTCGAGCGATTTCACAGGCTGGGTCGAAGCCGAATGGCGTCAACCGTTGATGCGAGGTGCGGGCACGGAGTTTAACCGGATCGCAGGCCCTAGCGGAATCGTCGGACAGTACAACGGCGTGTTGATCGCTCGGGTGAACGAAGAGGTGGCTCTAGCCGACTTCGAAGCGGCCGTGATTCGCCTGGTCAACGACGTCGAACAAGCGTATTGGGAATTGAGTGCAAACTATCGCGTGTTGGAAGCGTCACTGAGAGGACGCGAGGCGGCGTTGCAAACCTTTCAGTATCAAGAAGTGCGTTTAAAGGTTGGTGCGGGCCGCAGCGACGAAGAGGCCCAGGCCCAGTCGCAGTTCTACCAATTTCAAGCTCAGGTCGAGCAAGCGTTGTCAGGCCAGCAAGGTTTGTACGCTTCCGAACAACGATTGCGATACTTGTTGGGGATGCCGCCAGCAGACGGCCGTCTGATCAAACCGATCACGGAACCGAATGATATTCGTGTTGTTTTTGACTGGGAAAGCGCGCTGACCCAAGCGTTGCAACGACGTGTTGAGATTCGTCGTCAACGGTTTAACCTTAAGCGTCGTGAAATGGAATTGATCGCCGCGCGGCTGAATCGCCGCCCGCAACTCGATTTCCTGGGCAATTATCGATGGCGTGGATTGGGCGATAATCTCATTGGTAGCAGTGGCGGCCAGCTCGACAACCTGTTTTCGGAAATCACTGGAGGTGATTACCAGGAATGGCAAGCAGGGATGGAGTTGACCTTTCCGGTCGGTTTGCGAGCGGCAAGCAATGCGGTGGCTCACGCACGATTGGCGATTAATCGCGAACAGGCTTTGTTGAACGAAACCGAACTGCGAATCAGCCACTCGCTATCCGATGCGGTTCGACGAATCGGGTTGACGCACAGCTTGTTGGAAACCAACTACAACGGCTTCTTGGCGGATCTTCGTCAAGTCGACGTCTTGCGACGACGCTATCGCGACGGAACGGACAATATCAACTTCCTGTTGCAAGCTCAGCGGCAGGTGGTGACCAGCGAGATTCAGTTTTATCGCTCGTTGCAAGATTACAACCTCGCGATTCGCGACTTGCATCGGGAGAAAGGTTCGTTGTTGGCATACAGCGGTGTGACTTTGGCCGAAGGGCCATGGGCATCGGGCGCTTATCGAGACGCTTATGAGTTAGGGCGATTCCTCAATACACGTCCCAACCCCGACGCGGTGTCGGTTCCCGCCCCTGTTTCTTCGGGACCTTTTGATCCGTCGCAACCGCAATCGACCAGTGGCGGCGTATCGGTGGTGCCTAGCGGGATGATGATCGAGCAAGAGGTGATTCTGCCTGGATCGTTGCAGGGCCCGATCGAACCTGTCCCTGCACCGGCTTCACAGACGCAGTCAATGCTGCCGTCATCATCCAATGTCTTAAACCCAATGCACGCTCTACCATCCGGGGAAACGATCACGGCGGAACCTTTCCAGTGGACACCTACCACAGTGTTCAGCCCGATTCACGTTTCAACATCCAGCGAAATGCGTCAAGCGACGGCGACTCAGCCGTAAACGTCTAGAAGTCTGTCTCGCCAGGTTATGCGACTCATGGCTGACCGGCTTTTTCACCTGCCAGCTCTTGCTCCGCAATTTCCAACGCGTGAGCGTAGCGTTGATAAGAAAGTTGCAACCCAAGCTGTTTGGCAACATCGCAAGCCGCCGCAAGCGTTGGCACGCGATACTTCGCCGCAGCGGGGACGCTCCGTCGCATCGCTCCGGCGCGAAAAGCGGCCAGCGCCGCTAATAAGTTTCCCTCTGCGGCCAAACATTTTCCTTGGATCAATCGTGCCGGCGCGATGAATGCATCCATCTCATAACAAGGAATCAAGTCATCACACGCTTCCTTGTACATTTCCAAGTCAAACAACGCCTCTGCAACCACCAACCGAAACGCGTGCTTTTCGGGATCGCGTGCTAAGCGTGCACGGCAAACCTCTAGGCGTCGATTCGCCCAATCGGTTTGCGATCTCGTAAGTTCACGCTGGATCTCAGGTGTATTGAGCCGCGCCGCAAGTTCGGCAACTTCACGCATTTGTTGCATCGATCGGGCGAGCACCGCCTCTTCATACTGCCACAACACCCGCTCGTCATTCTTGAACAACTGCAGCGCATCCTTCAGCACTCGCTTGGCTTCCAGTGGCCGGTCTTCGGCGCGATGCAATGCGGCCAATTCTAGATAAAGCTCGACCTCAACCGCATTTTCGCGAATCAGTTGCTCAAGCTGCTGGCGACGGCCCGGCGTCGCCCGAGACGCTCGCTGTGGATCGCCGGTTGTCGTGCTTTCACCAGCGGTCTCAGTTTGATCCGCAGAAGAGGCCATGAGAAATGCTTTAGAGGAGACCGGCAACAAGAAGGCGGAAGGCGATCCTTACCACCTGCAACTCGTCATTGTCACCGGTGACTACGCCGTCGTCAAACGCTTGGATCGCCACCGCGGCCCATCAAGTCGCCTTGTCCAGTGGCAAACAAACCAGTTCGTCGCCAATGCGGATCAACAGTTTGCCGCCTCCGACCGCCGGACTGGCTCCGACACTGCCACCCAGATCGATCCTTCCCAACTCGCGATATTCGTTGGAAGACGCCAAAACGGTCGCTACGCCTTCGAGCGTGATCACCAACAACTTGTCGCCAACGATAATCGGCGAAGCGCCAAAATTACCGCCCAAACGCTTGCTCCAGACGACCGCGCCGTCGGGCAAATGGACCCGCGACACGATGCCATTGTCGGCGATCATCATCAAGTAATCGCCATCGACCGCACACGTCGGGACATAGGACGCGGCGCGATCGATTCGAAACGCTTCTTTCGCCGCTTCGCCAGCCGTATTGGGGATCTTCACGGCGACTAAAATATTGCCGCCACCGCCGCTGCCACAAGTCGCGATCGCCAAGTCACCGACGATCAACGGCGAACCGACGCTGCGTTTGTCCAGCACCGGAACTTCCCAAAGCTTCTCGCCGGTCTTCGCATCGATGCCGAAGATCCCGTTACCGGTCCCAGCGCCGATCACCTGGACCAGCCCAGACGGCGACTGGTAAACCGCTGGCAATCCGTAATTGGTGCGAGTCGCCTTAAGTGGCGTCTCCCAAAGATCGGCACCGGTTTTCGCGTCGACAGCGATCATTCGCTCATGCGCCGGTTTTTGCCCCGGTTCCAATTGCTCGGCCTGTTGCGAGTCGTACAACAACACCATCGATCCGGCGACGCGTGGCGAGGTGCTGAACCCATGGTCGC
>DNWZ01000581.1 GCA_003506095.1 Planctomycetaceae bacterium
GGCAGGATGTCGCGATAGATCAACGTGTAAAGTTGGCGGTCGCTGAGGTGGTCGGTGCATTCGAGGATGATTCGCATCGAGTTCAATTGGCGAATCACATCCCACAGCCGAGCATGCAGCATTGCCGGTTCGATCGCATCAGGATTCGGCAATTCCAAAGGCGGATTGAACCACTGAGCGATTGGCATTGCAGGGGCTCGCTCCCAAGCCAACATCGATGCCAGATACTCATTTTCAACCCTCAGCGGCATTCGCCCGCCTGAAGCGTCGCAGACTGACTCGTCGATGTACGGCTCCAGTTCATCACGCAACCGAGCGTTGTCCATCAATAAATCAATTTCGTCAAACACCGATCGGCCCGTTTCACTCATCGGTCACTCTTCCGAACTACAAAAGGATTGTCTACCACCGATCCGATGGTACCCGTCGCAGCTCAGGGCTCAAGAACTTGTTAAGCGAAAATTGCTTGACTGGGGGAAAAACATCGAAATAGCATCGCGTGATCGTTAATAACGTTACGGCTTGACGGATTTTCGACGTTGGAGCAACCGATTTATAGCCGCAAATCGAGGGTTCCCGGCGGGGCAGGACCGCGTGATAGTGCTAACACGCTGGCTTGTCCTAACACAGCGATGCCGTTGATCGCTGCGGAACTGCCGTTTTTGTCGGCATTTTGCGAGCCGCTGTAACGACGTGATTGGCCATAGCCATCCGATCCGCGGTCACCCCCGGACATATCGCCGCGATGGTCGTTTAGAAAGGAACCTCCAGTTGCCGTCTCGTCACGCAACGCGACCTCCAGCCGCTGGACGGTTAATCCTTGACTTTCCAACCGCTGGCGCAGTTCAGACAATTGCTGCTGCAACAACCCGCGCGCCGCTTCGTTGTCCGCAGTTACCGTCGCTTCGACATTTCGTCCACGGACCCGCATTTCCAGCAACACGCCGCCGAGCGCTTCGGGGTGCATTTTCATCCGAATCTGGCCGCCATCGACGCCCATTTTCGTAAACGCTTTGCTGATTCGATGAATCAAACGGGCGCGGTCTGCGATATCGGTTCGCGACAAGTTTTCGGCATTACGGCTCGTCGATGGCTCACCGTTTCGCCCCGAACTGTCACTCGATGAAGGGGCAACGGCCGCTAATTCGCCCGACGGACCGCCACCGTCCACGGGACGACCTGCCGCGTCTGGCGTATTTGCGCCGACAGCTTGGCCAACGACGATTCCGGATTCGGACAGCGACGCCTGGACCTCAGCGGGCGTGACTGTGGTGTCAAGCGATTCAGCGGCAGCAGTGCCGTCGACCGTTTCGCTAGCCAGTGGCGGATCGATCAGATCGGGTTGTCCGGCAACCGATTCGGAGCCCGTCGCAGCGGCAGAATCGCGTGTCGCAGCAGGCGATTCGGATTGACCGGTGCGGCCTTTTTGGATTCCGTTGCCAGCGTTTCGTCCGCGGCCGTTGCGAATGGTTCGGTCGGTTCCAGGCTCACTTTCGGCGGTCGCTGTCGATTGACTGGCCGCGACTTGAGGCTGCGCAACAGCGGCCAGTTCAACATTGCCCGCTTGGACAGCTGGCCCCGTTTTCTCGCCAAGTTCTCGTGCGATCTGCAACCTTGGTGAATCATCGATGCCAGCGCTGGTCGATTCCGCATCCAACGACTGGCTCTTTTCGCTGGCGACCCCATCAGCCGTTGTCGCTAGGGTGTTTTCCTGATTTCTTGGCGAGTTGTCGCCAGCGGATTCCGTATCGCCAGCCTTGTGCGACAGTTCGTTTTTGATCGACGATTCGCTTTTTGAGGCAGCCAGTTTCTCCGCGTCGATAGATCCCGTTGACTTCGTGAGGTGGGTGGCTGTGGGTGTTTCGGCGGTCGGATCGGCTGGCAACTCGTTGGTCGGATCTTTCTCAGCGTCCAAAGCAGTGTCCTCGGGTCGACCGATCCGCTTCTGAACGACTTCACTGTTTTCAACAGCCTGCGGCACTTCAGCAACGACCACCAGTGGCTGGGCGGCGATTGAAACATTTTCCTCTACCGCGTCGTCGTCTTCATCCAACGGTTCGATGGAATTTTCGTTGCTATCGGCTTGTCGAACCCGTTTGGTCGATTCGCTGGACGTTGGTGGCTGGCGACCGCTTTGGCTAGTAAGGGGCGCCGAACCGTTTGATCGCTCATCTCGGCTAAATATGCTGGTAAAGTCGACGCCCGACCGGAAGAACCCGATGCCTGCGGACGGGTCGATCGCGGGAACAACCCCGTTGCCGGTTGGCGATTGAACAAAGGACGAAGAATCGCGACCGCGAAGCGGTGTTGCGAAAGTGCCGCCCTGTGACGACGAAGGTTCAGGCAGACGCATCGTTCGTTTATCCCCCCGGAAAGCCGAACTCTGTGATGTCCCGACACGGGAATAAAAGCTCACACAACCTAGCTGAGGTTTATGTGAGCCAATTTCAAGATGACGAGGACTATGATTCCGGTTTATCGATCATGCAAATAGCCGGCTACAGCATTACAAGCTGTTACTGGCCCGCTTTCGCTTGATCAATAAACGACGATAGCGGCTGACCTTCACCGATTCGGCGGAGCACATCGTGCAACTTTTCCGCTTCTTCGGGTTCGATAAACTCCGCCATGATATCTTTTCGAATATCCAGCGGGATTCCTTGAATAATATTCACGACGTCTTCGATTTGGCCTGCGTCATAGAACTTCAACAATTGAACTTTGGCTTGTTCAACCGGCAAGGACTGCAGAGTTCTCTGCAGCTCTTTTATACCCGAATCTTGTGCATTTCGTTGGACATCTTCTAGTTTGCGATCGAACGCCTCACGTCGCAGATCGAACCGGGCTTCAGCCGATTTTAATTCTTCCAGCAATCGCGTTAATTCATTCTCATACGCTTGCTGGCTGCGAATCCGCAGTTCCATTTCGGTACCGGCCAGCATCCTTTGGCGAAGCACCTCTTCAAAGTTGGGCAATTCTTTCTGTTCAGACTTCTCGAGAACTTGGCGAAGCCTTTCACCGGTGATGTCGATCCCATTGACGAGCGCAACGACCTTGGTGACGGTGTCGCCGTTCAGCGTGCCTTGGGTGGCGAAATAGCCCAACATGATGAATTGGGTAAGCAAGGTTCCGACGCAAAAGGCGGCGAACAAGCGGAGCATCATTCCCATCGATCTGTCTCTCTGCTTCGAGCCGCGATTTCGTCCATCGTCACCTGTTCTATCTTCAGCTGGCGGGCGTACAGGGCGATTTTGTCTTTCTCTTTCAACAATTCCAGCCGCCGAACTTCGGTTTCGGCAAGCTGGACCGCCGCCCGTCGCCGCTCGATTTCGATTTCAATCTGTGCCTCAGCGGCTTTCAACTGATTTTGCTCGATCGCCAGTTGTCTTTCGTATCGGCCTTGGGCCAGCAGGCTGTCGAGTTTCAATTGTCCAACCCGCGAGACCGAATCATCCCGCATCGCCTGCTCACGCTGTTTTGCGATCTGGTCGCGTTGTTCACGCAGTCGGTTTTGAGCTTCAATGGCTTCGGCAAGCTCGCCGCGTACCGCATCACGTTGGGTAATCCTCAAGTCGAGCAGCGGTTGAAAACGAAAACGCTTAGTGGCCATGGTTCAACAGTGACGAAGTCGGTTAAGGAGTTTTCTTCGGCTTTGCGGCCAAGGCTAACAGTGCCGCTTGCGTCTGCTGCAGCGTAAAAAGTTCGTCGTTTCGCTGGGTCAGCAACGCCCGGGCTGGCTCTCGCATCGCGATCGCACGATCCAGTGCCGGATTGGTGCCTGCGCGATACGCGCCGATCGAGATCAGGTCGCTGTGGCGTCGGTATTCCGAAAGGTCGCGTCGCAGGCTGTCTGCGGCTTCGGCAATCGGTCGCTCGACCAAGTGCGGTTGCAGCCGGCTGAGGCTTTCCAGCACGTCGATCGCTGGCCAGTAGGCATCGGTGGCCAGAGCGCGACTGAGGACGATGTGGCCATCGAGCAGACCTCGCATCGTGTCGGCGATCGGCTCGTTGTTGTCGTCACCTTCGACCAAGACCGAATAAAACGCGGTGATCGAACCGGTTTCGGTCCGTCCGGCGCGTTCGACCAATTTGGGCAGAGCGGCAAAAACGCTGGGCGTGTATCCGCGTGTCGTCGGCGGCTCACCCGCAGCCAATGACAGTTCGCGTTGTGCCATTGCCAGCCGTGTCACCGAGTCGACCAACAGTAAAACGTTCTTGCCCGCGTCGCGCATCGATTCGGCGATTCCCGTTGCCGTCCACGCCGCCTGAACTCGCAACGACGCCGGTTGATCACTCGTCGCCACAACAATCACGCTTCGCTTGAGTCCGTCTTCGCCCAAAGTTCGTTCGATGAACTCGCGGACTTCGCGACCTCGTTCGCCGACCATGGCGATCACAATCGCGTCGGCTGCGGTTCCGCGGGCCAACATCCCCAGGAGCGTGCTTTTGCCGACACCGGAGCCAGCGAAAATACCCAATCGTTGACCACGACCAACGGTCAGCAACGAATCGATCGCACGCACACCCGTCGCGATGGCTTCGTTGATCGGTGGCCGAGCGAGCGAGTCGGGCGCCGCGCGGTCAACGGCAACCGGCATCAATCCTCGCGGCAGCGGTTTGCCGTCGATCGGTCGGCCCAATGCGTCGACGACACGGCCAGCGAGCGCCGGCCCGACCATCACTCGCAACGATTCGGCGATTAACGTGACCGGATCGCCAGCCGAAAAAGCGGTCGCCCCACTCAGCGGTGCCAGCATCGGACGAACACCGCTGAACCCGATCACCTTTGCGTCGCAATGTGTCCCGTCGGCCAACGCGATTTCACAAATCGATCCCATCGCTGCAGTCATCCCTTCAACAACTACATTTCCGCCAATCACCGCGAAAACGCGTCCGCGAACGGTCAAAGGCGAGGTGATCGCGATCGACCGTTTGAGCGATTCGCAATCGGGCAACGTAGGGGTATTAAGCATGTTCTAACAACTCTTGCAGGCGACCCAATTGTGTTTCGAGCGTTGCGACGACTTCGCCACCGACTTGCCGTACGACGATGCCCGCCCGCGGCACGGATTCATCGGGAACGATCGACGTGTCTTCGGGCAAGCCAGGATGTCGCAACAGTTCGTCGAGCGATTGGCCCAGTTCCCCAAGCGTTTCGGGATGAACCGCAACGGTCAATCGATTGGCCGATCTTGCCGCCGCTAATGATTCGCTAGCCCATCGCAACAAAATCTCGGGCTCGCGATCGAGCCTGCCACGGATGACGCGTTGGGACACCGCGACCACCATCGAAACCAAGGTGTCGGCATAGGATTTCAACCAATCGTCATGCATCGTCGCGATTTGCTGGACCATCGTTTTGACAGCCGCGCCGTGTTCACCGACACGAGCGTCGACAGCTTTCCGCAACTTGGTTTCGGCTTCAGCAGCAGCAGCGATTTTTCCGGCTTTCAAGCCTTCCTCATGAGCCTCTTTGCGCAACCGCTCGATATCGACTTTTGCCTCTGCACGCATGCGTGCGATTTCTTGTTGGCAGTGTTCCAACTGCTGGTGTGCCCGTTGCGACAGATCTTCAAAGTTGAATCCGGCCAGCCCCGATGGCGATGATGTCGCTGGCATTACCATTGCAACATTGGGCTTGAGAACACTTGCCATGCGTCAATCGATTCGGTGTTTCGGTGATCAAAAAGTATTCGAAAAAAGGCTGAAGAGCGGTTCAGCATTTACGCAGCAGCCAGCGTTGCCGATGGAGTCGCCATGGGGCCTGGGGACATGGAACTTGGCGACACAGGCCTTGGGGGCACCCGCGCCGGCGATCGATTCTCAGGCGGGAGAATCGCTTTGGCGACCGCTTCTTTGGCCGCATCGATTTCCCGCAACTCCACCATTGCAAAACTAGCGATCTGCTGGCGAATCTGTTTCGCTTGTCGACGTGGCAAGTCGTTCAACACCGCTTCGGCTACGGCCTTGGGCAATCCACACAGCGTTAGAATCGCCTGACGGCCGTCGACACTTGCCAACGCTTCACGCAACTTAGCCGGTGGAGTTGAAATCAGTTGCGAATGTACCTCGGCATTCGATTTTGCGATTGGGGCGATCTTTTCATTCAACTTATTTCCTTCGTCGCTGCGATGGACGGGTGCAGACGAAGACTCAACCGAGTTATCCGTGTGTCGCCTGCTGACGCCTTCGAACGAAGATCCACGCCCTAGCACCGAGTGCTCGGATGAATGCGTTGCCATCCTGCCGGTGGCCGAATATTCACCGCCGACGGGTGACGAACCGTTGGCTTGATTCATTTCAGCCAGAATCGCCTGTAACGCTGCTTGGCCGGGCGAGCGTGGCTGGCCACTGGCAGAAGTGCCGCTGGTAGAATCGCCGGTCGCAACAGCACCATGCCTTTGCCCGTTGCCATGAACTAGTTTTTGTTTCAGTTGTGCGGCAATTTCTTCGACGACCTCCGTTGGTGGGTCGTCCATTTTCGCCAGGCGTCGCATTGTCTCCGCTCGCAACGCGACGCCCAACTTGGCCAGCAATCGAGCCGCTTGGCGTGGCGCGACCGCGGCCAATACGATGGCGATCGTTTGCGGATGCTCCTCCTTAATTCGATGCGCAATCGCGTCATCGTCGACAGTGCTTAGAAAGGCAAACGCAGACGAATCGCCAGCGGTGCCATCGGAGCCTTTGGCGAAATTGCCTTGCGATCGATCGGACAAACGCGCATCGTCGCGGTGCAGCGCCACACGAGACAAAACGATTTCAGCCGCATCGTTCTCGCCGGCAAGTGACGATCTGCCATGACGGATCGAATGGGTGAAACCATCCAGTGCCCGTCGACGTTCCAGCGGATCGACATCATCCAAATGACTGATCGCGGCGCGGACCGACCGCTGGTGATCGGGCTCAAGACTGGCCAGCAACCGCCGCGCTGTCGCATCGGGCAGGCTTGATAAAACGATAGCCACACGCCGTAGCGCAGCAATCCTATCTCGTTCCATCTTCGACCTCCCTGGTAACTATCGGCCCATTCACCACACAACCCTTGCCAACCAGCAATAAAAACGGGCCAACCAGCAATAAAAACGGGTTTCCGCTACCACCTTTTAGTCGAAATGGGTGGCCTAAGAAAAGATCGATTCACGCGGCGTTTTCAGTGATCCAAGATCGCAAAACGTTCGCAGCCACTTCGGGATTTTTGTCGACCATGCGAACGAGTTCTTCTTTCAGGGAACCGCCGGTGATCTGCATCCCTTCTTTATCATCCGAATTAACAACCTCTTCCTCTTTCGGCGGTGTCGGTAATTCTAAGCCAAAACCTTCATTAAAGTCCCTCGGGGTACCACTTCCACCGCCCAGCAGTGCCGACCTAGCAATCAAAATGGCGACCGCTGCTAAACCCAACATAACCAATGAGGGCCATGACTCTGATAACCAAGTCAGTGCTTTACCGGTACCGCCTCCGGCAGCCACAATCGGTTCAGGGATATCCGGAAAATCCCACACATGCACCAAAGGAAGCGGGTCTTCGCCGGCGGGCACCGGGGGCAAAAGCGGTGCGACCGCGGCCTTGATTTTACCTTCGGTCTCGGTCCGTTTCTGCTGCAACATCGCGATGGTGGGCTTGGGCATATCGGCCGCGGTCTTATCAGGATTTTCGCGTAAAAAATCTTGCATCATCACACGATCGTAATAGCTGGTCGGCAACCCGACCGATACGGTCACCTTTTTGACTTGCAGGGCCGCAAGTTTGGATAACTCGTATTGTTGGCCAACCACGCCGGTGGCTTCGCGCTCATCTTGTTTTGTCTTCGACGATTGCTCGGGTTCATCCAGTGTCGTGGCACGATTGCCGATCGCGTTGGGTGCCGTGCCAGGGACACCTTTGGGGCCTTGACGAGTCGATTGTTCGTCAACTTTCTTAGAATACTCTTGCAACGTGGTCCGTTCCGAATCGTATTTCAAAACGGCCTTTTCCACGCCCATCGTTGGGTCGAGTTCGGCATGAGCGGCCACGCGAATCGGCCCATACCCGACCAAGGCCCGCAGGACTTTTTGTTCGTAAGCTTTTTCTTCTTCTAATCGCTTTCTCAGCATCGGGTCTTCGTGCTCCCAATCGCCATTGAGGTGCGACGCATTGGTATCGATCACCACAACATCTTCGCTGGTCATCCCGGCATAGGATCCGCGAATCAATTCTTTGATCATATTGACTCGGGCTTTCGTCAGCGGTTCACTGCCTTCGGGCGAAGCGACGACGCTTGCCGATTGAGGCCGTGCCCGCGAAAGCCCGGTTCGTTCGCCCTGGTCATATTCCACGCTCGCCCAGCGAATTTCGGGGAACGCGCTGATTTTAGCCCCCAGATCTTGGGCCT